>DATCXD010000088.1:0-2303 GCA_036566005.1 Micromonosporaceae bacterium
GCCGCGCGCCGTCGGCCAGCTCGACGGTCACCCCGTCGCCGTCCTGGCTCAGCCCGACCAGCTCGCAGCCGCGCCGGATCTCGGCCCCGACCTCGGCGGCGTGCTCGGCCAGCAGGCGATCGGTGGTGGTCTGCGGGATGCCCAGGACGTAGCCGTGCGCGGTGTCCAGCCGTTCCGGCGCCGGCTTGTCGATGCCGGGGAAGCCGCTACCGAGCGGGTACTGCTTGCCGTGCGCGAGGAACCGCTCCAGCAGGCCGCGCTGGTCCATCACCTCGATGCTGCGCACGTGCAGACCGAGCGCGCGGACATAGGGGGTCGGCTCCGCCTCCTTCTCCAGCACGAGTACCTGGACGCCGTGCAGCCGCAGCTCGCAGGCCAGCATCAGACCGGTGGGCCCGCCCCCGGCAACGATCACGTCGATCATGAAGCCCCCATTACAACAATGTCGCATTTCGGCCAGCCGCTCCGCGCGTTCCGGCGGCGTACACGCGTGAGAACACGTACTCCACGAGTCCCTGTTTTCCGCGGGTTGTGGGTCCGGCCAAAGATTCTGCGGCACGACCCGGGTCTTGCCGCAAGTCGCCCAGAGCGCTATATGGTAGAAGTGGCAGGGAGTAGCAGGCTTCCTGTCTTTTGCGTCCGCTGTGGGAGAGGAATCCGCGCCGGACCGTGAACGTCCATACTGGTGCGGTGTTCGTGGTCGGTGCCGCGTCGGCGAGTCGCGGTCGCGCGGGTTCGCGCGGAACTGGAAGCATTGCGTGGCCGGGCATCGGACAATCTCGCGTCCGAACTGGCTGCTCGCATCGACGCGGAATGAAGGCGTTCGCCTGGATCACGAGTGCGCAGCCGGTGACGGTGCTGGTCGGCTCGAACGCCGAGGCGTACGGATGGTGTGGCAATCGACCAAACCCCGCACGAGTGGATGGGCTTCGCCGAGTGCAACGCAAAACTTGCCGCCGCATTGGCGGCGCTCGGCCGCTAGAGGCGCCGCGCGCGGATGAACCACGACTCGGCGAACGGCACCGTGGTCGGCGGATCGGCCAGCTCAAACCGGCTGGGCTCGATCGCCTCGATACGCCAGCCGTCCGTAAACGCCGCCGCGAGCTGATCCCGCGTCAGCCGATGCGGACCCCACGCGCCAGGCTCACGATCACTGAACACCAGGGCTATGTATTGCCCGCCGGGCGCCGTCACGGCGGCGAGTTGGGCGACGTACTGGGGGCGATCGGCGGCGTCGAACACATGCAGCAGTCCGGAGTCGAGCACCGTGTCGTACGGCGCGCTCGTGAGCTCGTCGAGTCGGAGCACGTCGCCGACAACGAACTGTGCGGTCAGGCCACGTTCGGCGCATCGCTTGCGAGCGATCGCAATGGCGGTCGGTGAGACGTCGATGCCGGACGCGTCGAGCCCTCGCGCGGCCGCCATGAGCGCAAGTTCGCCGGTGCCGCAGCCCACGTCGAGAACTCGGCCGCGGATCTGCTCGACCGCGCCGACGAAGGCAGCCTGCGGTCGGCCTATCTCCCACGGCGGTCGCCCATGGTAGGCAGCATCGAATCCGGCCGCGTCGAGAGGTGATGCGTCCGGTTCAGTCACGGGCCCACGACCGGTCGGCCCGAAATGGCGGCCAGCACTGCCCAACGTCGGCATCTCTCGGCTCGATGATCGCCATGGCGGCTGCCCATCCCGGCATGTTAACGCCCGACGGACCGATCGCGGTCGGCGCCCACCAGAGCCCGATGCGCCACCAGAGCCCGATGCGCCACCAGAGCCCGATGTGCCGGAGGAGATAAACGAAAAGGCCCGGTCCGTGTGGACCGGGCCCTTCCGTGGGGAGCAGTGTTACATCGACACTAGTTGAGCTTCTTGACGTAGCTCGGCAAGTGCTCGACGTCCGGCAGGTGAACCGTCGACTTTCCGGTGCGAGTCTTCGGGGTGACGTCGACGTGCCGGGCCTGCGCGGAACTCGTGTGGGTGGTGGCCTGCTGCAGGCTCAGGTCCGTTGTCGTTCCCGCCGGACCACTCATCGCGGTCGCGTACGCGTTCATGACGGTGTCCGACACGACAGCCGAGCCACCGAACACGGCCTCGGCTGTGAACGATGCCGAGTCTAGATCGATGTAACTCTTCACACCCGGGTCGGCTGCCGTCGGCGGCGTCAGAAGAAGCGGCCCGCCGAACGTTCCGAGCAAGGCGCCACCGGACAGCGCATCCGGCCAATCCAGACCGGTCGCCACACCGTAGATCTCCGGCCCCAAGAAGAACGCGCCGGCGACCTGAGTGGCTGTTTCGTACCGGTTGGCGCC
>DATCXD010000092.1:0-7546 GCA_036566005.1 Micromonosporaceae bacterium
GCCGCCGAGCAGGCCGCCGACGCCGGTCCGCGCAGCACGTCGCGGTCCGACCCGACCGCGCTCACCACGCAACTGGTACGGCCGCCCGACGGCACGGCCTGAGCGACGCTGATCATCCGGCCGACACTGAGCGGATCATCCGGCCGACAGCAGCGGTCATCCGGCCGACATTGACACGGATCATCCCGTTGACAGTGACACGGATCGCCGGCTTTGCGCCGGGACCGCCGGGCGGACGAAGCCGAGCACCTCGGTCAGCGTCGATATCTCCAGGCCCTGCCACGGATCGGGGCGGAATACCAGATGCCGCCCGAGGTCGGCCGCGGCCAGCTTGACCGGCGTCATTCCGGCCGCCGCGGCGCCGCTGAGTTCGTGGCTCCCGCCGTCGCCGAGATAGAGGCACGACACCGGCCCCACACCGATCCGTGCGGTCACGGCGACGTACATCCACGGATGCGGCTTGTGGTGACGCTCCTCGGTGGAGAAGACCCGGGCGTCGACCAGGCCGGCGATCGGCAACTCGGGCCAGAACTCCGCCAACTCCGGGGTGCAGTCGCTCACCACGGCCGTACGCAGGCCGCGCCGGCGAAGCGACCGCAGCACCGCGACGGCGTCCGGTCGCAACCGTGTGTCGGCCCGTACGGCATCGATCCGTGCCGCGTACGCCGCCCGGAGTGCCGCGCACGTGGGGCGTCCACCGGCCAATCGGGCGACGACAGCGAGCGATCCGATCGCATCACCGAGCGACCCGGTCGAGCGGTCGGTGAAGGTCTCGTCGAGCGCCCGCGCGAAGGCCGGGGCCGGGCAGCCGAGAATCGCGGCGACCCGATCGTGACCGGGTCCGCGTTGGACCGCCTCGGTCAGGGTGCCGAAGAAGTCGAACACGACGGCGCGATAGTCGCGAGCGCGGGACATCCGACGTAACGCTCCGGCGGGGTGAGGGGCGGATCGGCAACCAACCGAACGTATCGGTGCGACTACGCCCCGCACAATCGGCTGGACGCCTCATCCCACTCGACGGACAGTGCCATGTGCGTCGTCATCCGCGCCTGCCAGGATTAACGATCGTGCCCGGCCGAACACCAGTCCACGTCACGACCGTCCTTGCGTTGTCGCTCGCCGTCGTCATGATCTCGTCGTCCGCACCGATCATCGCGTACGCTGCCGCGCCGGCGCTGGCCATCGCGTTCTGGCGCAACGCGTTGTCCACGGTCTTGCTGGCACCCGTCGCCGGTACTCGCCGGCGCACCGAATTCCGAGCGCTGCTGCGCCGTTCGGGCCGGCCGATCCTGCTGAGCTGTACGCTCGCCGGCGTCGCGTTGGCGTTCCACTTCGGCACGTGGGTCCCGAGCGCGAAGCTCACGAACGTGGCCGACTCGGTGGCGCTCGGCGCGACGCAGCCGGTCTGGCAGGGACTGATCGCCCGTGGTCAGGGTCGCCGGCCGCCGCGGGTCGTTTGGATCGGCATCGGCGTCGCGGTCACCGGTGCACTCGCGGCAACCGGCGCAGACATCGCGGTGTCCGGGCGCGCGGTGATCGGCGATTTCCTGGCCCTCGCCGGTGGGTTGGCCGCCGCCATCTATACCGCGTTCGGCGAACGAGCCCGTACGGCGACCAGCACGGTCACGTACACGACGATCTGCTACGGCGTGTGCGCGGTGCTGCTCGGCGCGGTGTGCCTCGCCTTCGACGTCCGTCTGTCCGGGTATCCGGCGACCACGTGGCTCGCGATCGCCGGGCTCGTGTTCGGTGCCCAACTGCTCGGCCACTCGATGTTCAACTACGCGTTGCACCGCATTACGGCGACCACTGTTTCGGTGCTGATCCTGCTTGAGGTCCCGGGCGCGGCGGTGCTCGCGTGGCTGTGGCTCGGCCAGGCGCCGTCGTCCGGCTCCTGGCCCGGGCTCGCGTTGCTGCCGATCGGGGTCGCGATCGTCGTCGTGGGCGGCCACCGCGCGGCCACCGAACGACCGGGTGAAGCGGTCGGGGCACCCGACCGTACCCCCGAAGGGTTGGCGCCGGCCGCGGATGCGAGCGCAGGTCCGGACCCGCAGCCACCGCGACGCCAGATGCCGCGACGCTAAATCCCGACAGCGGCCTCGCTGGCCGACCACAGCGCGGTCGCGATCGCCGGATCTGAGGCGGCCGGAGACGGCGTGCGGCGCTTGCGGTCCTGGTAGTAGCCGCCGTTCTCCAATTCCGCGAGCGGAGCACCGGCCAGCCACACCAGGGTGTCGGCGCCTTCCGTCGGCGTGCGCAGGCCGGGCATCAGCTTGTAGAAGCTCGACACCACCATGCTCTGCCGGCCGAACCGGGTCCGCACGACGCCCGGGTGGTAGCTGAATGAGCTGATGTCCGGCCAGCGCCGGGCCGCCTCGGCGGCGAACAGAATGGTGGCCTGCTTCGACGCGCCGTAGACCGGAAACGTCCGGTAGCGCGCGGGGGCGGTGAGGTTCGCCGGGTCGAGATGGCCGAGGCGATGCGCGCCGGATGTGGTGTGCACGACGCGCCCACCAACGATCCGGTCGTGCAACAGGTTCGTCAGGAGGAAGGGCGCCAGGTGATTGACCTGGATCGTCAGTTCGAACCCGTCCACCGTCGTGGTCGGGCCCGCGAACGACCCGCCGGCGTTGTTGGCCAAAACATCGATGGACGGGTACGCGCCGGAAAGCGCCGCCGCCAGCGTGCGGACGTCGTCGAGGCGGGCGAAGTCGGTCTGGTACGCCGCTGGTGCCGGCCCGCTACCGGCCAGGGTGGCGACGAGTCCGAGTGCGTTGTCGAGGCGGGCCCGATCGCGGCCGACCAGCACGACCCGGGCACCGGCGGTAGCGAACGCCTTGGCGGCAGCGAGACCGATGCCGGAGTTGGCGCCGGTGACCACGACGGTCTGACCGGTGAAATCGTTCACAGAATCGTTCTCGTTTTGCACGGGCTGAGGCTACCGTGACGCGAGATGCGGTAACCCGCCAGTAACGCCGAATTGCCGATCGTCCGGGTGCGACGATCGAGGTATGGGCTTGGAGGCCGAGATGAGCGCAGCCGGACGCCCCCGACGCTCGTGCCTTGCGGTGCCGGGGTCGAGCCTCAAGATGCTGGACAAGGCGCAAGGCCTCCCGGCCGACCAGGTGTTCCTTGACCTCGAAGACGCCGTCGCACCGCTGGCTAAGCCCGGTGCTCGGAAGAATGTCATCGCCGCGCTGAACAATGGCGACTGGGGCCGGAAGGTCCGGGTCGTACGGGTGAACGACCTGACGACCCATTGGACGTACGGCGACGTGATCGAGGTCGTCGAGGGCGCCGGCGCGAATCTCGACGCGATCATGCTGCCGAAGGTGCAAGAGGCGTCGCACGTGCAGTGGCTCGACCTGACACTGAGTCAGATCGAGAAGCAGATGGGCCTGGTCGCCGGCAGCATCGGCATCGAGGTGCAGATCGAGAACGCGCGCGGCCTCGTGAACGTCGACGCGATCGCGGCCGCTTCGCCCCGCGTCGAGACCATCATTTTCGGCCCGGCCGACTTCATGGCGTCGATTAACATGCGGTCGCTTGTGGTCGGCGCGCTCATCCCGGACTACGGCCCCGGCGACCCGTACCACTACATCCTCATGCGCATCCTGATGGCCGCCCGGATGCATGACCTGCAGGCGATCGACGGTCCGTTCCTGCAGATCCGGGACGTGGACGCCTTCACGGCGGTGGCCAAGCGGTCGGCCGCGCTGGGTTTTGACGGGAAGTGGGTCCTGCACCCCGGCCAGATCGATGCGGCCAACGCGGTCTACTCGCCTTCGCAGGAGGACTACGACCACGCCGAACTGATCCTCGACGCGTACGACTACGCGACGTCCGAGGAGGGCGGCAAGCTCGGCGCCGTGATGCTCGGCGACGAGATGATCGATGAGGCGTCACGCAAGATGGCGCTCGTGCTGTCGGCGAAGGGCCGTGCGGCCGGCATGCACCGTACGACGGCGTTCACGCCGCCGGGCTGATCCATCGCGCCGCGTCCACTGTGGTCGACTCGTTGCGTACCCGTTATTGGGGTATTGACCGCGACAACCATGCGGCGTTTAACGAGTGACTAATCGCGAATCTGCGCACCTGCTGACGGCACCGTCCCCGACTAAAGGTGCAATGCTCCGCGATTGCCGCAACCTATCACCGACCCTTTCAGTCGGTTGTTTGTGGCGAGGGTAGGAATCGCGCGTTCGCCCTTGCCATCGGTATCGGTCCCTGTAGATACTCGCGTCGCACCCGTTCAGCCTGGGGAGACTCACGACGCGCGCAGGGAGGGACTGCTCGATGCCATCGGTATCGATCAAAGGTTTGGCCTCACGAAGAGGCTTACTGGCCATAGGTATTTCAGTAGGGATGGTGGCCGCGACTATCGGCACCGCGGCGGCACAGGGAGCGCCACACAATGCGGCCCCAAGTGCCGGTGGTCCGGCAAAGAATGTGATCGTCGTGCTGCGCGACCAGCACACGAACCTTTCGATCACCCGTGGTAAGAGCAGCAGCTCATCGGCCCGAGTCAAGGCCTTCCATTCTGACCAGTCGCCGGTGGTGAGCCGTGCGAAGTCGTTCGGCGCCAAGAACCTGCACGGGTTCTCGACCATCAATGCGATTTCCGCGACGGTCACGCAGAGCCAGGCGACTGAACTCGCGACCGACCCCTCGGTTGCCGCGATCTATCCCGACCTGCCGATCAAAGCCGCTCCCATCGTCAATGCCCCGCCGGCCGCCGGCGGATCGTCGTCCAGCGCCGCGACGGCCAACAGCCAGACGTGCCCGTCCGACCCGGCCAAACCGCTCCTCGAGCCCGAGGCTCTGCAGATCACCAACACGGCGTTCCTGAACAAGAGCACGCCGCAGGCGCAGAACCTCGTCGATGGCTCGGGCGTCAAGGTGGCGTGGATCGCCGATGGCATCGACATCAACAACCCGGATTTCATCCGGGCGGATGGCAGTCACGTCTTCATTGACTACAAGGACTTCTCCGGCGACGGGCTGGACGCGGTCACCGGTGCCGCTGAGGCGTTCGGTGACGCCAGCTCGATCGCGGCTCAGGGCCGGCAGACGTACGACATCGCGAACTACGTGAGCGCGACCCACCCGATCCCGGCCGGCTGCACCATTACGGTCCGCGGCATGGCGCCCGGTGCGAGCCTGATCGGGCTCAAGGTCTTCGGCAACGCGCCGTCCGCCCCGACCTCGCGCTTCATCGAGGCGATCGACTACGCGGTGGCCGCCGGCGCCGATGTGCTGAACGAGTCGTTCGGTGGCAACCCGTTCCCGGACACCAGCACCGACCCGATCACGCTGGCCGATAATGCGGCGGTCGCCGCCGGAGTCACCGTGGTGACGAGTTCCGGCGACGCCGGCATCAGCGGCACCGTCGGTTCCCCCGGATCGGCCGACGACGGCATCATCACCGTCGGTGCGACCACGATGTTCCGCTCCTACATGCAGCAGACGTACGCGGGTGCGCAGCTGTCCAACGGCACCTGGGTGAACAACAACATCTCCGGCCTGAGCTCGGGCGGCACGACCACCAAGGGTCGCGCGGTCGACCTGGTCGCTCCGGGTGACCTCGGCTGGGCATTGTGTACGCCGAATCTCGATCTCTACGAGGAGTGCACGACCGACGACGGCAACCCGTCGCCGATCCAGGACTTCGGCGGCACCAGCCAGTCGTCACCGCTGACGTCCGGCGCGGCCGCCCTCGTGATCGAGGCGTACGAGAACACGCACCACGGTGTCCGCCCGAGCCCGGCTTTGGTCGGCAAGCTGCTCACCAGCACGGCGACCGACCTCGGTCACCCGGCCTACGAGCAGGGCGCCGGCGAGCTGAACGCGCTCAAGGCCGTACAGGCGGCCCAGAGCTGGAAGGACGGCAACGGCAAGCCGGCCGCGAGCGGTGCCGCGCTCGTCGTCAACAAGGCGCAGCTGACCCCGACCGGTGCCCCGCGCGCCAAGGTGTCGCAGACGCTGACCGTGACGAACGTGAGTGGCAAGTCCCAGAAGGTGACCGCCTCGACCCGTACGTTGGGCAAGACGGTCAGGAACCTGACCGGGACGGCTCACCTCAACACCGCGACCGCGCCGGTCTACGTCGACGCGTTCGGCATCCCGCGCAGTTTCGTCAAGGTCACGTTCGACGTGGCCCGCAACGTCGACCGCTTGACGATGTCCGAGGCCAACCCAGCCGAGCCGAACGGCGCTGTAGTAGCGAGCCGGATCATCCTGATCGATCCGAACGGTGTCTACACGGCGTACTCGATCCCGCAGGGTGCCGCGAACTTCGCGGTGTCCGATGTGCGCTACCCGACCCCCGGCAAGTGGTCGGCGTTCCTCGCGGTGTCGCGGTCCACCGGATACAACGCGGACTTCCAGTGGCAAGTGCTCGAGCAGAACTACGTCTCGCACGGTTCCGTCTCGCCGGCGTCCTTCACCCTCGCGCCCGGCGCGAGCAAGAAGGTCACGGTCCGTTCGACCGAGCCGGCACAGCCGAGCGACCTGTCGGCGTCGGTAGAGTTCACGGGCTCGCACAGCGGCGTCACCTCGGTGCCGATGATTCTTCGAGCGGTCATTCCGGCGCACAACTACGCGTTCTCCGGCACGATCACCGGTGGTAACGGCCGGCAGGCCGGCGGCGTGGCGCAGGGCAACTTCTACTACCTGGACGTTCCCCGCAAGGCCAAGGACCTCGGCATCGGTATCACCTTCGCCGACCCGGGCAACTTCAACCAGGCATGGCTGACGGCACCCGATGGCCAGGTCTACTCGTACGACAGCAACGCCATCGACCCGACCGGCATCCAGGCATACGTACGTGCCCCGATGGCGGGACGGTGGACGCTGTCGCTCGAGGTGGCCAACCCGGTCAGCGGCAACTTCACGTCGTCTCCGTTCAGCGTCTCGATCCGGTACAACTCGGTGTCGATCACGGCGCCGAAGCTGCCGACGAGCGCGAAGACGAAGTTGGCACAGGGCCAGGCGGTGAGCGTTCCGGTGAAGATCACGAACACCGGCGTCGCGCCGTTGACATACTTCGCCGACGCCCGGCTGAGCCAGGTCGGCACGATCGGGCTCGCGAACATCAACAGCCCGGACACCTTCCCGCTGCCACAGGATCCGAGCATCCTGCCGGCATGGTTGCTGCCGACGCACACGTCGTCGTTCGTGGCGCAGGCCGTCGCCGATCAACCGGTCAACATGGACCTGTTCTATCTGAGCGGTGATCCCGACCAGTACTCGGCCGCGCAAGGTAACAGTGCGCAGGTGGTCATCAACGCCACTCAGGTGTCGCAAGGCATCTGGGCGACCGACCTGGGCCAGAGCGGTCCGTTCGACGGCCCGGCTCCGGCCGGCACCGTGACGGTGTCGGCGTTCGCGATCGGGCAGCTGTTCGACCCGGCCGTGACGTCGTCCACGGGCGACTATTGGCAGGCCGGCATCAGCGGGCAGGGTGCTAGCAGCTCGATGTCGGCCTTCGCCCGGCAAATGGCCAAGCGGGCCACGGCCTCCCGGACCGGGACGGCCGCCACGGCCG
>DATCXD010000101.1:0-3108 GCA_036566005.1 Micromonosporaceae bacterium
GCCGCGCGCAGTCACGGTTCGGCGCGATCCTCAGGCGCGCTCGCTCGCCGTTCGCCCCGGCCGAGAGCGATCGTGGCCGGTCTCCGGTCGCCGCGCCCGGTCGCCGCGTGTGGTCACCGTTCATCGCCGGCTCGCGTCGCGCGTGGGCGCCGCTGCGTGAAAAATCCTCCCGGGTACGGGCGACCACGCGCGCGATCTGGCATGACGAGCCGGATTGGGTGACCGGCTCGCCCCGGTCCGAGCTGCCCCGAAGCGTGCTCCGCAACGAAGTCATCATCGTCTTCCTGCTGTCGCTCGGTGCCAGTGCCGTCTACGCCGTCGTCCAACTCCTGGCCGACATCACTGCCCAAGGCGGGCTGTCGAAAGCCACGGCGTCACTGAACACGTCGCAGGCGCCCGGCCGGCCGTACCTCGACCTGACGTACCAGCTGCTCGGCATCTTTTTCGCCCTGATTCCGGTGGCGCTCGTGATCCACCTGCTGCGCCGCGACCACGGCAATCCATTCCGGGTGCTGGGCCTTTCCGCCCGGCGGCCCGGACGCGACGCCGGCATCGGCGTCGGTCTGGCCGCGCTCATCGGCGTACCCGGAATCGGCTTGTATGTCGCGGCCCGGGCGCTCGGCATCAGCGCAAACGTGGTGCCGGCGTCGCTGCCGCACATATGGTGGGCGATTCCGGTTTTGATCTTGTCGGCGATCCAGAACGCGGTCAACGAAGAGGTCATCGTCGTCGGCTACCTGCTCACGCGGCTGCGCGATCTGCGCTGGCGTACGCCGGCCGCGATCGCGCTGTCGGCGGTGATCCGCGGCTCTTACCACCTGTATCAAGGCTTTGGCGCGTTCATCGGGAACGCCGTCATGGGCGTGATCTTCGCGTCGTTCTACCGGCGGTACGGCCGGGTGACGCCGCTCGTGGTCGCCCACTCGATCCTCGACATCGTGTCCTTCGTCGGGTATGCGTTGCTCCGACCGTATCTGCACAACTGGTTCCCTGGTCTCGTCCCGTAGCGCCGGCAGTCCCGCAACAATTCGTTTCCCAGCGGGCTTTGCGCAGAGGCTTTTGCCTGAGCGGATCATCAGTAATGCTGACAGTCATGTGGTGTCGCCCGGGCGGTGCCGCGACGCTCGGGGAGGCATAGCGTGACCAGCAACAACTACGACGCGGTGATCATCGGCGGTGGCCACAACGGGCTGGTTGCGGCGGCTTATCTGGCTCGGGCCGGGCAGCGCGTGCTCGTGCTCGAACGGCGGCCCATCGTCGGCGGGGCCGCTGTGTCCGAGCATCCGTTCGGCCCCGACTACACGGTGACCTCGCTGTCGTACGTCGTGAGCTGGCTCTCGCCTCAGATGGTGCGCGATCTTGAACTGGTGCGACACGGCTACCACGTCTACCCGCAGGGTCCGTACTTTGCGCCGCGCCGGGACGGGCGCTACCTCGCGTTGCCGGACGATCCGGCGGCCCGGCACTCGCCAAGTTTTCCAAGAGGGACGCCGACGCGTACGAGGGCTGGGAGCACTGGTTCGCCGGGCTCGGCAAACTCGTCGGCCCGCTGCTGCAACAGATTCCACCGAAGCTCGGCTCGAAACGACCGGCCGACCTGCTCGCCCAGGCCGCGCTGGTCAAGCAACTGCGGGGCGTGGACGTCCGAGCCGCGTACGACCTGACGCGATTGTTCACGGCGAGCCTGGCCGATGTCGTCGAGGCGCGGTTCGAGTCGGACGCGATGCGGGGCGTCCTGTCGGTGTCCGGCGTCATCGGCATGTGGGCCGGCCCCCGGAGCGCTGGTACGGCGTACGTCATGCTGCACCACCACGTCGGCGACGCCGTCGAGGGGCAGACCGGCGCTTGGGGCTTCGCTCGGGGCGGCATGGGCGCGATCTCCAACGCGATCGCGTCGTCGGCTCGGGCGGCCGGGGCGGAGATCCGTACGTCGGCGCCGGTGTCCCGCATCGTCACCGCTGGCGGTCGGGTTCGGGGCGTCGTGCTCGAATCCGGCGAGGAGATCACCGCGCCGGTGGTGGTCGCGACGGTCCACCCCAAGATCGCGTTCCTGGACCTGGTCGACCGGCGCGAACTGCCCGATGATTTTGTGGCCGACATCTCGTCGTACCAGACGCGCTCCGGCACGGTGAAGGTCAACTTTGCCGTGGACAAACTGCCGAGGTTCACCTCGCACCCGACGTTCGACCCGCAGATCCACGGCGGCACGATTGTGCTATCCGAATCTCTCGACGACGTCGAGCGGGCCTTCCAGGATGCGTCGGCCGGCCGCGCGGCCGAGTTGCCGTTCGCCGACATCTGCATCCCGTCGGTCTTCGACGACTCGTTGGCCCCTGCGGGCCACCACATCGTTTCGATGTTCACGCAGTGGGTGCCCGCGTCCTACGCCGATGCACCCGATCCCGAGGCGCTGGCGGCCTACGCGGACCGGCTGACCGCGCGGATGGAGGCGGTCGCGCCCGGCTTCACCGACTCGATCGTCGGGCGCCAGGTGATCGGACCCCACGAGATGCAGACCGAATACGGCCTGGTCGGCGGCAACATCTTCCACGGCGAGCTGACGCCCGGCCAGATGTTCCACATGCGTCCGGCGGCCGGTTATGCCGATCTCCGTACCCCGATCAAGGGTCTCTACCAGGCCGGATCCGCGACGCACGGCGGCGGTGGCGTGACCGGCGTGCCAGGCCGCAACGTGGTCGGTCAGATCCGGCACGACCAGGGCGTCCTGCGCCGGCTCCGGCGCGGGCACTAAATCGCTGGTCCTAGCGGGCGGCGCTGTAGAAGCGGGCCGCGCGGGCCGCGACCTCGGCAACGTCCGCCGGGCCGGCCAGGCCCGCAAGGACAACACCAGCCCCGGGTACGGCACGGGAAAAGCCGCTGCGAACGAACGACGTCGCGACCGCACCGAACTTCGGTAAGGCGGGAACATTCCGGCTGCTATCGGCCGGCGCATCGGCATCATCGGTCACACCACGTACGGCGGTGGTCGCCGCGCCAAGATCCGGATAGATCTCCAGCAGGGCGAGAATTTCGGCCGCACGGGCCGGCTCCCGGGGGTCGACGCGGTGGAGGGCGGCGACCTCGAGTACGAGCCGGGCATGCGTCCAC
>DATCXD010000140.1:0-2360 GCA_036566005.1 Micromonosporaceae bacterium
GCGGTGCCGCCCGCCACCGCAGTCGCGCCGGCCGGTTGTGATCGAAACGGCCTGACGCGCAGGAAGGGCGTGCCGCTGATATGGACGCGCAACAGGAGCGCGAGCGAGGGCTGGGCCGGCTTATCAGCTTCAGCGACGCGATCGTCGCGATCGCCGCCACGCTTTTGGTGCTGCCGTTGGCCGATGCGGCCGCCGACATCGGCGACCGCTCGGTGACAGCCCTGCTGTCCGACAACCGCCAAGCGCTCATCGCCTTCGCGCTGAGCTTCGCCGTCATCCTGCGCTTCTGGATGGTCCACCACAGCATGTACGAGCACGTGGTCGACTACACACACGGGCTCATCCTGGTGAACAGCGTGTGGTTGATCTGCATCGTCTTCATTCCCTTCCCGACCGAGCTCATCGGCAAGGATTCGGGCCGGGTCGCCGTCGGGTTGTATATCGGCACGATGCTCGCGGCCACGGCCGTCGGCACGATCGGCCAATCGATCCTCGCCCGGACACCAAGACTGATGAGCGAGCCGGCGCGCGAAACGCTCACCATCGCACCGGCGGTTATCACGACGGTCACCATGGTCGTGGCATTTGCCACGGCCGTCGTGTTCCCGACGATCGGCCTCTGGGCCTTGTTGTTGTTGTTTCCGGCCAACTGGGTCGAGCGGATCCAGCGGCGGCGCGTCGACCGGCAGCGGACGCCGTCGACCTGACCGCGTGTCAGTCGTCGAACGCCGCCCGTACATAGGCCAGGTCGTCAACGCTCGTGAAGCGGTAGCCGAGCAGTCCCGCGGCCCGGGCCCCGGCGATGTTGCGTACGGTGTCGTCGACGAGCAGGCAGAAGCCGGGAGCCGTGTCGACCGCTTCGCACGCGGCCCGGTAGAACTCCGGCATCGGCTTCACGTAACCGATCTCGGCCGAGCTGACCACCGCGTCGAAGGCCTCGGCCAGACCGAACCGGGCCAGGTCCTCGCGCAGGTCGTCGGTCGCGTTCGTACACAGGGCGACCGGGACGCCGGAGGCACGCAGGAACTCGATGGTGTCGAGCACCTCGGGCACGATCTCGCCCCGGTAGGTGTCCCAGTCGGCCACCAGCTTCTCGGCCGTCTCGAGGCCACCGACGCGATCGGCCAGCGCCACCGCGATGTCGGTGAGCCAGCCGGCCCGGCTGACCCGGCCGAGGATGGCCGGGATCAGCAACGCCCGATCGGACGCGACCGCGAGGATCTCGCCTTCGTCGAGCCCGTTCGCCGTTTCGAGTGGCCCCGGCACGCGCTGGTCATAACTGCGCAGCACACCGTCGAAGTCGACGAGGAGCGCCGTCGGACGTCGTCGCCTCATTCGGCGTCCTCGTCCCGGTCGAGTCGCTGACTGATGACTTCGGTGACGCCACTGCGCATCGTCACGCCGTACAGGGCGTCGGCGATCTCCATCGTGCGCTTCTGGTGCGTCACGATGATGAGCTGGCTCGCGTCGCGAAGTTGTCGCATGAGCGTCAACAGCCGGCCGAGGTTGATGTCGTCGAGTGCGGCCTCCACCTCGTCCAAAATGTAGAAGGGACTGGGCCGCGCTCGGAAGATCGCCACCAGCATGGCGACGGCGGTGAGCGACCGTTCGCCGCCGGACAACAGCGACAGTCGCTTGATCTTCTTACCCGGCGGCCTGGCTTCGACCTCGATGCCGGTGGCCAGCATGTCCTCCGGATCGGTTAGCGTCAGTCGACCTTCGCCCCCCGGGAACAGGACCTTGAATACCGCCTCGAACTCGCGCGCGGTGTCCTCGAACGCGCTCGTGAAGACCGAAAGGATCCGCTCGTCGACGTCCTTGACGACCGTCAGCAGGTCACGTCGGGTCGCCTTGAGATCCTCGAGCTGATCGGAGAGGAACTTGTAGCGCTCCTCCAGCGCCGCGAACTCCTCCAGTGCGAGCGGGTTCACCTTGCCCAGCAACGTCAGCTCGCGTTCGGCCCGCGCCGCGCGCTTCTCCTGGATCGGCCGATCGTACGGCACGGGTTTGGGTTCCGGCTCGTTCGCGTTTTCCGCGGCGAGCATCTCGGCGGTGGACGGCGGCACCGGTGCGGACGGCCCGTACTCGTCGAGCAGCGTCTGCACGTCCAGTCCGAAATCCTCGGCCGCCTTGCCTTCGAGCTGTTCGAGGCGCAGCCGCTGCTCAGCCCGCGCGACCTCGTCCCGGTGCACGGCCGATGTGAGCCGTTCCAGATCGGCGGCGAGTCGGCCGGTCGTGCCGCGAACCTCGGCCAGCTCGGCTTCGCGTGTGCTGCGAGTGGCCGCGACCTCGTCGCGATACTCCGCCGCGGCGGTGAGAGTGGCGGCAATGCGGGTCAACGCCGTCGCGGCGCCGGCCGC
>DATCXD010000145.1:0-15517 GCA_036566005.1 Micromonosporaceae bacterium
CCGGCGGCCGGCTACTTGGGCGCCGCCGACGCGATGCTTTCCGGTGCCGCGCCGTTCGGTACCGGCGCGGACGACGGGGGCTGGTGGCCCAAGGCGTGCGCGTGTTTGATCCGGCTCGGCTTGGAAAGCGGACTGGACGCGTTCTGGTCGCACACGAACGCCGCCGTCGGCGCGTCGCGCAATCAGCGCACCAAACTCTTAATGCTGCGGCGGTACGTTGACCAGGACGTGGCCAGACGCGCAAGCTTCACCTGGGCGACCCTGTCCCGGCTGACCCACCACCGCGTCGGCGAGGCCGCACCGACTGCATCCGAGCTTCGGCATCTTCACGTGGAGGTAACCGGCTTGCTTGCGCGTTTAGGTCAAATGCCAGGTACTTGAGCGTTGGTGTCGCGGCCGGTCCGAGGTGCGTGACCGCAAGCAACGCTTCGGCAGCCACCTCTCAGTTGAGGCGATCCTTGGCTATCGTGACACGGATCGGCGGGTGGCCCTGGTCGTCGACTCTCGGCGCAGCGGTTTGCCGGGATCGGCCGACGGCCTTCGGCGACAGGGCTTCCGGCGCTTACGCGGTCGATGGTTCCTTCGAGGTCGGGAGCTGCCATAAGGCGCTGATCGGCATCGCCTTCAGGTTCGGACCGAACGGCAGCGTCGTATTGCCGGTGTAGAGGACGATCCAGACGAGGAATTCATCGCCGAGCTTCTCAGCCAGTCGCCGTAGTCCGTTGAAGTCTTCGGATCTGACCGAAGATGCGGCCTTGACCTCGACACCGACGACTTGGCGTTGACGGTTTTCCAGGACGACGTCGACCTCAACCTTGTTGTGGTCTCGGTAGTGGTACAGGTCGACGAGTTCGTGCGACCAGGTGAGTTGACGTGCAAGCTCAGACAGGACAAAGCCCTCCAACAGTGGCCCGAACGGAGCGCCTGGGCGGCGCAGGGCGTGAGCGTCCACCGCGAGCAGACGTGAGGCTATCCCCGAATCCACGAAGGTGAGTTTGGCTGCGGCGGTGACTCGGGCTCCGAGGTTGCGCGACCAGCCGGGTAGACGTTTGATCAGAAATACCTCTTCAAGCAGACGCAGACACCGCGCGATGGTGGGCCGCGAAATCTGCAGTTCCGATTCGAGACTGCCGGACGCGACCAGCGAGCCAGATCGTGCTGCCAGCAGACGAATGAGCGTGGTCAGTTGAGGGGCTCGTCGATCTCGACCAATTGCCTGACCTCGCGATCGATGAGGTTCTGGACGTATGAATCGAAGAACCGGCCGCGGCGGCGTGGATGAGTGCGAGCGACTGCCTCGGGCAGCCCGCCGCGCACGATGCGGTCGGCATATTCGGCGCACGTGACGCTTGATTCGTGGCGGATGGCGGGACCGAGTCGAAACACCTCATCGATGAACCCGTGCTTTGCCGGCCTGACGTGCGCCATTGATGAGCACGACTCGTGTCGGCGAGCGCCGCCGCGACGGCCGAGGCCGCATGTCTGGGCACGAACGCGGGGCTCGGCATCCCCAGGTCGTAGCATCACGCGTTCGATTCGCGAGGCTTCAGATTACGGAATGCGACAGCCTAGCGTTCGAATCGCGACGACGGGTACCGCCGCAGGGGTAGTCAGTCACGCAGATGCATGATCGGTCCACGATGTCGCCGCGTGGCCGCGGGTGGTGGCTGCCATCGGTAAGCTCAACGGCATAACGTCACAAAGCTGGAATCCACTCCGTGCGAACGGCCATCGAGCAATATTAATGGTGTCCAGATTGGTGCCGGTTTTCGATGGGATGGTAAGGGAACTCTATGTGAGATGCGGCGGCGGCTGACCATTCTCGGGTGCGCGTTGGCGGTCCTCGTAGTCGCCTGGGCCGTACCGGTCATCGCGCTTAATGCGATCCAGAACAAGCACGAAGTAGACTCCATGGAATTAGTTGTCGAAAACCCGGATGCGTACCCATTACTCGAACCGCTGAACTGGACCGATCAGAAAATCGCGTCGGGTGCCGACGGCGTCGACGCCAGGTCCTGGACCAGCGGCAGGGTTGAGGTAATCGAGAGCGTTCATCGATACAGTTCGTCGATCAGCGCGCTTTATGCGTTCTCGACGCAGGATCCGACGTTTGTGTCAGAGCGCTCGGCCCGGCCAACGACGGCCGAGCCGCCGTCGGGCTTCGAGCCGATCAGGCGGAGATCTTCTGCTCGGACTTCATTGCGAAGAACGGGTCGCACAACAAATGCGATGCATGGGGTGCGTGGCTGCGATACGGACAATATACGGTCTACCTTGCGATTACCCATGCGGTTCTTTCCGAGGCGGATTTTGCCGCGATAACCCGGAGAACCGATGCCGTTGTCAACCGAGCGTTGCTTTAAGGGACCGCCCTGACGGACTGATTCGTCCAAATGTGATGTTCGCGGCGCCGGGAATACGCGTTCGGTCTTACAGCGGCGGGGCAGTATGAGTACATGAAGCACACGACACTTGGCAGTCTGGACGTGTCCCGCATCGGCCTCGGGACGATGGGTATGTCCGCGTTCTACACCGGCGCGCAGACCGACGACGCGGAATCGATCCGTACCATCGAACGCGCTCTTGATCTTGGGGTGACCTTCTTCGACACGGCGGAAATGTACGGGCCGTATGTGAACGAGCAACTCCTCGGCAAGGCCCTCGGCCGCCGTCGCGACCAGGTCGTGGTCGCGACCAAGTGGGGCACGATCCGGCACACCGCCGGCGACGAGCGCGGCCTCGACGGCAGCCCGGAGAACCTACGCCTGTCGATCGACGGCTCGCTGAAGCGCCTCGGCACCGATCACGTCGACCTTTACTACCAACACCGGATGGACCCGAACACGCCGATCGAGGACACGGTCGGCGCACTCAAGGAACTGGTCGAGGCCGGCAAAATCCTCGGGTACGGATTATCCGAAGCGGCCGTGAGCACCATCCGTCGCGCGCACGCCGTGCATCCGGTGACCGCGGTGCAGACGGAATATTCACTGTGGACGCGCGACCCGGAGGTTGAACTGATCGCGACGCTGCGCGAGTTGGGCATCGGCTTCGTGCCATATTCGCCGCTCGGCCGCGGCTTCCTGACCGGCGCGATCCGTTCGACTGAGCACCTCGACGAGTCGGACGTCCGCCGCACCAACCCGCGCTTCGAGGATGAGAATCTCGCGGCTAACCTGCGTATCGTCGATGCGGTCGAGGCCGTCGCGAAGAACGCAAACGCAACGCCCGCACAGGTCGCGCTCGCGTGGGTCCTTGCGCACGGCGAGCACATCGCACCCATTCCGGGTACGAAGCGGGTCGAGCGCCTGGAGGAGAACCTCGATGCGGATGCTCTCGTGCTGACGCCGGAGCAGCTAGCGACGCTCAACGCGATCGAGGCGCCGGTCGGCGACCGGTACGCCGACATGACACCGATCAACCGCTAATAGCGGCCCGGCGCTCGGGCAGGAGTATGGGCAGTTGTCGATGCGGTCGGCTGCCCACACTCCTCTGCACGCGAGCTGCGTATTGCTTTCAATATATATTCGGCAGTAAATTCGTATACATGAAGACCATGATCGACCTGGACGACGACGCTCTAGCCCTGGCAGCGAAGGAACTCGGCACGACGACCAAGAAGGACACCGTCAACGCGGCGCTCCACTTCGTCGCCGAGCGCCGCCGCCGTATCGAGCAGCTTCTCGACGACCCGTACGCGTTTGGCGTTGGGCCGGACATCACCGACGCGGAGGTCATGCGGCAGGCGCGGCGGTGACCGTGCGGGTTGGTCCGGGCCAGCTGTATCTGGTCGACACCTCCGCACACGCTCGAAGCAACTTGACGCCGGTCCGGAATGTCATCGTGGGACTCATCACCGACCGTGCTGCCGCCACGTGCATCACCGTCGACCTGGAGGCCGGCTACTCGGGTCGTGATCTCGCCGATGTGCGGGCCATCGCTCAGCGCCGCCGTGCACTGTATGTCGTGCTGCCCATCAGCGAAGCCATTGCTGAACGTGCGCGTGACGTTCAGGTCCGCATGGCCGTGCGCGGCCACCACCGCGCCGCGGGCGTCATTGATCTTCTGACCGCGGCGGTGGCCGAGCATCACGGAGCGGTTGTCCTTCACTACGACGCGGACTTCGAGCACATCGCGGCGACGACCGGGCAGCCGCACGCTTGGATCGTTCCGCACGGCAGTATCGACTGAAGGTCGCTTGAACATGACCGGTGACCGCTGGCGCGGCTATGTCGCGATTCGTACGTGCATCCGTCGACCGCCTACCTCGCGCCGCCGGGTACCGATAGTGTCGCGAGCACGGCCGTGATCGCGAGCGTGACCGACGTAGACATCCAAGCCGTACGGCGTGCGCGAATACGGGGTACGCGATCACGAAGCACACCTTTGGAGCTTTCAGGCTCCGTTACTCGAAAGGCGGACGTGATGACTGGCGAGGCGTCATACATCGAGTTGGGCGTACGCGACGCCGACGCGGCCCGCGTGTTCTACGGCCGGCTGCTCGGTTGGAAGCCGTCCGGCGACAGTGGGCGGGGGCAGGTCGACTCACCGACGCTGTCCATCGGGATCCACGACGGCGACGACTCGTCGATCTTCGAGGTCTTCTTCTCGGTCGACGACCTCGATGCGTCGCTGGCCCAGGTGGCGACGCTCGGCGGGCAGGTCACGAGCGAGGTGAACGAGAGTCCCGGCTTCGGTCGATGGGCCGAGTGCGCCGACGACCAGGGCGTCCGGTTCGGGCTGCGCCAGCTTGAGTAGGCCAACGCCAGCCCACACCAAGCTGACGAAAGCTACTACGGGGTGATCGCCGTACCCGGCAAAAGATTTGACTTTTCGCCCCGCAAGGCGGCACGTTCGGCGGCGACATCGTGTTCGTTGATCGCGGCCAACAGCGGCGATCTCGCCAACAGCACCACGCCGAAGCAGATCGCCGCACCGGCGATGGCGGCCGGGACGAGCCACACGCCCTGCCGCGTGACCTCGTGGTAGACGAGGACGCCCCAGAAGATCGACACCAGCGGGTCCATCAGCGTGAAGCCCGGCTGCGCGGCGAGCAACGGGCCCAGGTGGAGCGCCCACTGCATCACCACGACGCCGAGGATGCCGGTGCCGACCGCGGCGAACGTCTGCCAGGTCGTGAAGACGCCGACGAACCCGCGGGCGTTGAATTGCGCGGCGGTTTCCTTGATCAGCGTGGCCGTGAGCCCGAAGCACGTGCCGGTCGCGGCGCCGAGGCAGGCCGTACGCCAGAGGCGGTGACCGCGCTGTGCGGCGATCACGAGCGAGACAATCAGGCCGACCGTGGCGCCGCCGGCCAGCGCGTAAATCGTGGGGGACACGTCGGTCTCGTTGCCGGGTCGGGGGTTCAGCACCGCTAGCAGGGTGATCATGGCACCGGTCATGATCAGGATGCCGGTCCACTCGCTTCGACCGAGCGACGTGTGAAATATCCGCGAAGCGAACAGCAGCGTCAGCGGCACCTCGAGGGTAATGATCGTTTCGACCGCCGACAGCTGACCGTAGCCGAGCGCAACGGCCTGGAAGATGAACGAGCCGACCATGCCGCTGAAGCCCAGCAGCCAGGTCGGACGGTGCAGGAGATCCCAGAGCACGCTCGGCCCGAAGGCGCGGTCCGGCGACCCCTCCAGGCTCGCCTTGCGTTGCATGACGTTGGCCAGCGCGTTGCCGCACGCCGCCAGCGCAGCAAGAAGGAAACTCAACAATGCTGCCCCACCCACTTGGGCACCTTAATCAATCCTGAGACGCTGCGGTTGGAGTGTCGGCTCATTCACGTTCGCCTGATTCTCTCGGCGCCTAAATGAGCGCTTCATGCGATCGCCGCGTCCGCTATGTGAACCGCTCAGGCCGTTATCTGAACCGCCGAGTCCGCTATGTGACAGTCCGCTATGTGAACCGCTGAGGCCGGATATGTCAACGCACATCTTGGTCGAACCAGCGGTGTGCCGTGGATGTTCCGGCCGGGTTGCTGGGCGCTGCGCGGCGCGGTCGGATGGAGCACGCCCCACAACCCGCCGAAGTGACCGGGCCGACTCGCGCCGGCGGCGGTTCCGGCTACGGTTGGGGCGTGAAGATCGGAATGCCGGACCTCATCGACGCGCTCCTGTTCGACCTTGACGGCGTCCTTACGCCGACCGCGCTGGTCCACGCGGCCGCCTGGGGTGAACTCTTCGACGAATTCCTACGGCAACGCTACGGCGACGGCTTCACGCCGTTCGATCGCGTCCGCGAATACGACGACTACGTTGATGGCAAGCCGCGCGTGGACGGCGTCCGGTCCTTCCTTGCCGCCCGCCACATCGACCTGCCCGAGGGATCGCCGGATGACGGGAGCGACGCGCCGACCATCAACGGTCTCGCGGCCCGCAAGGACGAGATCTTCCAGGCGTTCGTCGAGCGCGATGGTGTCAAGCCCTACCCGGGGTCGGTCGAATATCTGAAGGCGGCCCGAGCCGCCGGTCTCAAGACCGCGGTCGTGTCCTCGAGCCGCAACTGCGAGCAGATCGTCACATCGGCGGGGCTCGCGGAATACCTGGATGTCCGCGTCGATGGCGTCACCTCGGCAAAGGAGTCGCTGCGCGGCAAGCCCGAGCCGGACACATTCTTGAACGCCGCGTTCAAGCTCGACGTCGAACCGGCGCACGCCGCGGTGTTCGAGGATGCCACGTCGGGTGTCGCCGCCGCACGCGCCGGCTCATTCGGGTATGTAGTGGGCGTCGACCGGGTAGACCACAATGGCGAGAACGAACACGCGGACGCGCTGCGCGAACACGGCGCCGACATTGTCGTGCTCGATCTCGCCGATTTGCTGGGTACGGACGCCAGCATGCCGCCCGAGACACAGGGAGATATCACATGATCACCCACGGCGCGTTCCCGGTCGAGCCGTGGACGATCCGCGAATCGAAGCTCGACCTCGACGTGCTCGCCCAGAGCGAGTCAGTGTTCGCGCTGTCCAACGGCCATATCGGGCTGCGCGCGAACCTCGACGAAGGCGAACCGCACGGCTTGCCGGGCACATACCTGAACGCGGTCCACGAGGTGCGGCCACTGAACTACGGCGAATCCGTGTACGGCAACCCGAACTCCAGCCAGACGGTCATCAACGTGGCCAACGGCAAGGTGATCCGGCTCCTCGTCGATGACGAGCCGTTCGACGTGCGCTACGGCAGCCTCCAGGAGCATGAGCGCGTGCTCGACCTGCAGGCCGGCACATTGGACCGGCACGCGGTATGGACCTCGCCGGCCGGCCGCCAGATCGACGTACGCAGCACCCGGATGGTCTCGTTCACCGAGCGCGCGGTGGCCGCGATCTGTTACGAGGTCACGCCGATCAACGGTCGCGTCCAGGTGGTGCTGCAGTCGGATCTCGTCGTGAACGAAGCGATGCCGGACCGGCCGAACGATCCCCGGGCGGCGGGCTCGGTCGATGCCCCGTTCGTGCCTGAGCTGAACGGCTCACGCTGGCTGCGTACGGTTCTGGTGCACAGCACCCGCCACAGTGGGCTACGCGTGGGCGCCGGGATGGATCACATCATCGAAGGTCCGGACGACCTCCAGACCGAGACGATCAGCCATCCGATGCTGGGCCGGGTCACCGTCACGGTCGCGCTCGATCCCGGCCAGACGCTGCGGATCACGAAATTCCTCGCGTACGGCTGGTCGGCACAGCGGTCGCTGCCGGCGATCGAGGCTCAGGTCGAGGCGGCCTTGACGGCGGCCGTGGCGACCGGTTGGACCGGCCTGCTCCGCAAGCAGCGGGAATTCCTCGACGCCTATTGGTCGCGGGCGGATGTCCAGATCGACGGCGCCGATGACGTGCAGCAGGCGGTCCGCTTCGGGCTGTTCCATGTGCTGCAGGCGACGTGCCGCGCCGAGCGGCGCGCAATCCCGGCCAAGGGACTGACCGGACCCGGGTACGACGGGCACTCGTTCTGGGACACCGAGACGTTCGTGTTGCCGGTGGTGACCTACACCTGGCCGGAGGCGGCACGGGATGCGTTGCGCTGGCGGCATTCCACGCTCGATATCGCGCGCGAGAACGCGGCCGGAATGGGGTTGAGCGGAGCCGCGTTCGCCTGGCGGACGATCGTCGGGCAGGAATGCTCGGCCTACTGGCCGGCCGGCGAGGCCGCGTTCCACATCAACGCCGACATCGCGTACGCCGTGATCCGCCAGGTCGAGGCGACCGGCGACGTCGACTTCGAGCGCGAGGTCGGGCTGGAGTTGTTGGTCGAGACCGCCCGGTTGTGGATGTCCCTCGGCGACGTCGACGCGGCCGGCCTCTTCCGGATCGACGGTGTCACGGGACCGGACGAGTACAGCGCGCTCGCCGACAACAACGTCTACACAAACCTGATGGCACAGCGGAATCTCGACGGTGCCGCAGACGCCGCCATACGCCATCCGGACGTGGCCGACCGGCTCGGCGTCACGGCCGACGAGATCACCGGCTGGCGCGACGCGGCCAAGAACATGACCATCCCGTACGACGAGGTGGTCGGCATTCACCCGCAGGCGGAGGGTTTCACCGAGCACGCGGTGTGGGACTTCGCGTCGACCCCGCCGGAGAATTATCCGCTGTTGATGCACTATTCATATCGCGATCTCTACCGCAAGCAGGTCGTAAAGCAGGCGGATCTGGTTCTCGCGATGCATACCCGCGGCGACGTGTTCACCGCCGAGCAGAAGGCTCGCAACTTCGCTTACTACGAAGCCATCACCGTCCGCGACTCGTCGCTGTCCGCCAGCACGCAGGCCGTGATCGCGGCGGAAGTCGGCCAACTCGACCTCGCCTTCGACTATCTCCGTGTGGCCGCGCTGATGGACTTGGCCGACCTGCAGCGCAACACGCGCGACGGCGTCCACATGGCGTCCCTCGCCGGGGCATGGATCGCGCTCGTGGCCGGCTTCGGTGGCATGCGTGAGTTGGATGGTCGGTTGTGGTTCACACCGCGCCTTCCCGACGGCATCACGCGGCTGACCTTCGGCATGTGCTGGCGGCGCGAGACTCTGCACGTCGAGATCACACCGAAGGAAACGACCTATTACGTTGACGGTGGCGATCCGATCGACATACACCACTATGGCGAACCACTCCGGATCGTCCCGAACGTGCGGCAGGCTCGGGCGAACCACAGCATCGAGGCCGGTCCGCGGCCCACGCATCCGATGGGTCGATCACCGCTGCGCCGGGACTGACAAATCAAAATCCGTTGGTACGGCGTGATGATGTTGGGCACGAGGTCGAGTTGGCCGGGCGTTCACTCCTCGCTCGACCGTGACCAGATGTTGATGTGACCCTCGGTGGCGTACATGTCGATCTCGGCCAACTCGTCGTCGGTGAAGTCGAGCCGAGCGAGCGCGGCGACGTTGTTCTCCAACTGATTCACGCTGCTGACGCCGATCAGCACCGACGTCATGCGCGGGTCGCGCAGCGACCACGCGAGCGCCAACTGGGCCAGCGTCTGGCCGCGCCGCTCCGCTATCGCGTCCAGTGCCCGTACCCGTTGCAGGTTTTCGTCGCTGAGCATGCCCCGGTCGAGCGCGCCGCCGGTCGCGACGCGGGAGTCCTCCGGAATGCCGTTCAGGTACCGGTCGGTGAGCAGGCCCTGGGCCAGCGGCGAGAACGCGATGCAGCCGACGCCCTCGTGTTCGAGAGTGCCGAGCAGGTTCTGCGCCTCGATCCAGCGGTTGAACATCGAATAGGACGGCTGGTGGATGAGCAGGGGCGTGCCGAGGTCACGCAGGATCGCGGCCGCCCCATACGTCATGGCCGCGAGCCTAAAGCGCCGTGGCGGGTGCCGCCGGTTCACCCGGGCGGCAGCGAGCTGTGCTGGTGCCGGCATGGCGTCTAGCGTCGGCCGCTATAGTCGCACTCGGCTCGGCTCGGCTCGCCAAGCGGCGCGCAACCGGCGAAACGGCAGGTGAGGAGGACCGATGACCGACAGCACAGCCGCAGAGCCCGTGTTCGTCCATCCGACCGCCGATGTCGAGGACGGCGCCGTGGTCGGTCCGGGCACCAAGGTCTGGCACCTGGCGCATATCCGGTCCTCGGCGGTGGTCGGCGCAGGCTGCGTCATCGGGCGCAACGTCTACGTCGACGCGCACGCAGTGGTCGGCGACCGAGTCAAGATCCAGAACAACGTGTCGGTCTACCAGGGCGTCACGGTGGAGGACGAGGTTTTCGTCGGGCCGTGCGCCGTGTTCACCAACGACCTGCGGCCGCGGGCGCAGAACCCGGACTGGAAGATCACCCCGACCCGGGTCTGCCACGGCGCCTCCATCGGAGCGAACGCCACCATCGTCTGCGGGGTCGAGATCGGGCCGTACGCGATGATCGCGGCCGGATCGGTGGTTACCAAGAACGTCGCGGCCAACCAACTGGTCGCCGGCAATCCGGCGCGCCCGCTGGGCTGGGTCGACGAGCAGGGAAATGTGATCTCGCGCGACGTGGAGCGCCCGGCCGCCCTCTGAGCACCGACGTGTTCGCGCCCATGACCCATGGCCGCGGAAAGCAGCGACCCCACGAGTCCACGATGCGGAAACGCGCGGCCAAGATGTTGCGGGTTAACGAGCCATGAATTCTTCGTACGCCGCGACGACTTCCTCGGTCGGGCCGTCCATCCGGATCAGGCCGCGCTCGAGCCAGATCGATCGTTCACAGACCTCTTGAATCGTGCCGACCGC
This sequence comes from Micromonosporaceae bacterium, assembly GCA_036566005.1. Classification (GTDB taxonomy): domain Bacteria; phylum Actinomycetota; class Actinomycetes; order Mycobacteriales; family Micromonosporaceae; genus DASQPR01. The sequence goes on from DATCXD010000145.1 coordinate 10,708, forward strand.
GTGGCTCACGAGGAAGATCGTGCCGGCGCTGGCGAGCAGCTCGCGGACCCGCTCCTCGCTGCGCCGCCGGAAGCGCGCGTCGCCGGTGGCGAGTGCCTCGTCGACAAGCATGACATCGTGCACTTTTGCCGCGGCGATGGAGAACCGCAGTCGCGCCGACATGCCCGACGAGTAGGTGTTCATCGGCAGTTCGCCGAAGTTGTCGCCGTGCTCGTTGATGCCGGAGAACTCGATGATGCCGGGCATCAGCTCCTGGGCCTTTTGCCGGCTCATACCCATGGCGAGCAGGCCGATGATGACGTTCTGCTCGCCGGACAGGTCGGGCAGCAGTGCCGCGTTCGCGCCGAGCAGCGACGGCTGACCCATGGTGTAGATCGCGCCCTGGTTCACCCCCAGCAGCCCGGCGATCGCGCGAAGCAGCGTCGACTTGCCGGACCCATTGCTGCCGATGAGACCGATGGCTTCGCCCTGATAGGCCGTGAAACTCACGCCCTTGACGGCCTTGACTTCGCGGATCGTCGGGCCTGACTTGTTCCGGGACAGGACGCGCTTGAGGGCGACCGCGGGCATGGTGTTCATCGTCTTGCCACCGCCCACGATGCGGTACGTGATATGCACGTTATCGACGATCACCGTAGGGGCGCCGAGTTCCCGCCGCGGCTTGCGCGGCTCGGTCGCTTCGAACTCCACGTCGGGGTTCGAAGCTGTCACATCGGCGTTATCTTTCACCAGGTCAGTGTGCTGCATCAGCTCGGATTGCCACATCAGGTCAGCCACGGCCGTACTCCTCTTCGCCGCGCCAAAAGTAGACGTACCCCACGAGCAGCATGCCAACACCCCACGCGAGCGCAATGGTCCAGGTGACCATCGGCGACCACAGCCAAGCGTCGGCCTTGAGATCCTCGGGCTTGCGGAGGAGCGCATGGCGCATGATTTCGATGAAGACGACGGCTGGATTCAACTTGGCCACCGTCGCCAGCGGCCCGGGCAGGTTCGCGTCGAACTTCGTCACGCTGTACAGCACGCCAGACATATACATCCACGTACGTGTGACGAACGGTAAAAGCTGCTTCAGATCGGTGAGTTTGTTGCCGATGCGGGCCATGACGAAGCCGAGCCCGATGTTGAACATGAGCATCAACACAACCAGCGGCGGGATCATCACCCATGCCCAGGAGACCGGTTCACCACTGGCGAGTGCGATGAACACGAGAACTACGAGGGCGGCCAGAAAATTCTGCAACTGCGTCCACGTGGTGGCGAGCGAGACCGTCGCCCGCGGGAAGTGCAGCGCTCGGATCATGGTGATGTTCTTGGTCACCGCGGCCACGCCTTGGGTCGCCGACTGTGCTATGAAGCCGAACGTGAAGATGCCTATGCACAGGTACGCGATGAAGTTCGGCACGCCGCGGCCGGTATTGATGATGATACCGAAGATCAGGTAGTAGACCGCCGCGTTGGACAGCGGGGTCAGGACCTGCCAGAGCCGGCCGAGCTTCGACTTGCTGAACGAGGCCGAGATGATCGACGACGCGTACGTCGCGATGAAGTGCCGGTAGGACCACAACTGTCGCGTATAGCTGACGAGGCTCGGCCGGGCGCCGGCTATGCCGAGCCCGTGCCGGGCGGCGAGTTCCCCCCCGGTGGGCCCCGCACCTGGCCCGGCGGTGGCTGTGCTGACCAACTCGGCGCTCCCATCCCAGACAGTTCCGTATGACGCGATGGTCACATTGGCGCGACGCCGGCACGACCGCTCCGGCAACTTCCAGCGAACAGTCATCGTTCGCGACCAGCCAACAATTCAGCGGCAATGAAACGCCACCGTATCGTCGCTACAGCACTGTAGTCCCGGACACGTCGCTACGCAACCGGATCGTCGTTGTGTTACCTTGCCTTTGTGACAACCGACGCGTCTGTGACAACCGGCACGAGGCCGACAGACGCCAGGCGCGTGCCGGCTGGCGCGGCGGTCCTGCGTGGCGACATCACCGAGGCGATCCGTGAGGCGCTGGTGCACGAGCTCGCCGAGGTCGGTTACGGGCGCCTGTCCATCGAAGCGGTGGCGCGACGAGCCGGGGTCGCCAAGACCGCCGTCTACCGTAGGTGGAGTTCCAAGCTCCAGATGGTGCTCGACGTTGTGAGCTCCGTCGCCGGGGAGAAATTGCCGCTCGTCGACACCGGAAGCCTGCGGGGCGATCTGGAAGTCATCCTCAAGATCGTGGCTCGCGCCCTGCGCCACCGGCTGGCCTCGCAGATCATTCCGGACCTGTTGGCCGAGGCGGCCCGTACGCCGGAGATCGCGGAGTCGCTGGAAAAGCTCCTGCGGGCGCAACAGCGAAGCGTCGGCGAACAGCTGGTTTCGCTCGCTCGTGAGCGCGGGGAACTGAGCGGCGTGGTTGATCCGGATCTGGTGGTGGACCTGATTGTCGGTCCGCTGTACTGGCGGCTGGCCATCTCCCGTACACCTTTGTCGGGTAAAGATCTGAGCCGCATGGCCGCGGCATCCACCGCGGCGCTGGAGTCATTGTGCGAGGCGGCCTCCGGTGTCCCGCTGGCGCCACCGCAACTACGCGTCATGACCTGAGTTTTTACTGTTGATCGCTGCAGGCGGGCTGGCCGGAGGCGCTAGCATCGCCTCGGATTCCAAACGTGACGGGAGTTCACAGATGCAGGACACGAGGCTCGCCCCGATTCCGCCGGCCAAGCCGGTGATCGGCGAAGCCGAGATCGAGGCCGCTGTCCGCGTGTTGCGCAGCGGGATGGTTGTCCAGGGGCCCGAGGTCGCCGCGTTCGAGCAGGAATTCTCGGCCCTGGTCGACGGCCGGCACTGCGTGGCGGTCAACTCGGGAACATCGGCCCTGCAGCTCACGCTCATGGCCCTCGGTGTGAAGCCGGGCGACGAGGTCATCGTGCCGTCGTTCTCGTTCGCGGCCACCGCCAACGTCGTGCGCCTGGTCGGTGCGGAGCCCGTGTTCGTCGACATCGACGCCGACACGTTCTGCGTGAACCCGGACGCTGTCGCCGCGGCGATCACGCCGCGCACCGTGGCGATCATGCCGGTCCACCTCTACGGCCACCCGGCGGCGATGGACCGGATCATGCCGATCGCCGAGCGGCACGGCCTCGCGGTGGTCGAAGACGCCGCACAGGCGCACGGCGCCGCGCTGGGCGGCACGCCGGCGGGGGCGTTCGGCATCGCCGGCTGCTTCAGCTTTTACCCGACCAAGAACATGCACTCGCTCGAGGGCGGCATGATCACCACCGGCGACGCGCAGATCGCGCGGACCCTGCGGCTCCTGCGCAATCAGGGCATGGAGCAGCGGTACGCCAACGAGATCGTCGGCGCCAACATGCGGCTCACCGACGTCGCGGCCGCCATCGGTCGCGTCCAGCTCGGCCAGCTGCCGGAGTGGACCGAGCAGCGGCAGGCGAACGCCAAGTTCCTCGATTCCCGGATCACCGAGATGGTCACCCCGCCGGTCGCCGATGGTGCGCGCCACGTCTATCACCAGTACACGGTGCGCGTACGGGGCAACCGCGACGCCGCCCAGAAGGTCCTGGCGGAGCACGGCGTCGGCAACGCGGTCTACTACCCGACGCCGATTCACCGCCTCCGGCCGTTCCTCGACGCCGATGGCAAGCCGGGTCCGTGGGACCTGCCCGAGACCGCGCGGGCCGCGGCCGAGGTCATTTCGCTGCCGATCTTCCCATCGCTCACGTCCGAGCAGCTCGAGCGCATCGCGGACGCGGCCAACGCGGCGGGTGGGGCAGCCTGATGACGGGTACGCCGAAGTTGCGCGCCGGCCTCATCGGTCTCGGTGCGATGGGCCGTAACCACGCCCGGGTGCTGCAAATCGTCGACGGCGTCGAGCTGGTCGGCGTGGCCGAGCCGAACGGCGACGGCAACAACGTGCTGCGCGGCATTCCGGTCTTCGCGACGGCGGCCGAGCTGATCGGTGTCGGTCTCGATTACGCCGTGGTGTGCTGCCCGACCGGGCTGCACGAGGAGATCGGGCTCCAACTTGCCGAAGCCGGCGTGCCGGCGCTCATCGAGAAACCGCTTGCGCCGTCGGTCGAGGCGTCCCGTCGCCTGGTCGACGCGTTCGAGTCCGCCGGCCTGGTCGCGGGCGTCGGGCACATCGAGCGCTACAACCCGGCCCTGCAGAGCCTGCGTACGCGGCTCGAATCGGGCGAGCTCGGCGACGTCTACCAGGTGGTGACCCGCCGCCAGGGACCGTTCCCGCACCGCATCGCCGACGTCGGCGTGGTGATGGACCTCGCCACCCACGACATCGACCTCACCGCCTGGGTCACCGGTCAGGCGTACACGTCGATCTCGGCCCGTACGGTGTCGCGCAGCGGCCGCCCGCACGAGGACATGGTCGCGGCGGTCGGGCAGCTCCAGGACGGCTCGATGGTCAGCCACCTGGTGAACTGGCTGAGCCCGATGAAGGAGCGATCCACCGTCGTGACCGGCGACCGCGGCTGCTTCGTTGCCGACACGCTCACGGCCGACCTTACGTTCTATGCCAACGGCGCGATCAACACCGAGTGGGAGGCGCTGCGATCGTTCCGTGGCGTCGCCGAAGGCGACATGATCCGCTTCGCCATCCCGAAGCGGGAGCCGCTGCTCGTGGAGCACGAGCGATTCCGCGACGCGGTCGAGGGCAAGGACAGCGACATCGTGACGCTGCGGCAGGGCCTTCGTACGGTCGATGTGTCCGCCGCCGTGCTCGAGTCGGCCCGTACGGGCACCACTGTTGGCGTAGCGCCGATCGGTTAGCCTCGGTCGGCGGGCGTCGGCGGGCGT
>DATCXD010000160.1:0-2213 GCA_036566005.1 Micromonosporaceae bacterium
TCCGCGCCGCGGGCCGGCCCCGACAGTGGGCAGATGGCGGCGTCGACGATCGCGGCCGCCTCCGGATCGAGGACGCCGGATAGCCGGATCCCGCCGAGACCGTCGGGGGACAGGGTGAACCCGCGACGGTCTTCGGCGCGACGCTGTTCGCGTTCCAGCCGGTCGCGCAGCCGCCGTTCGGCCAGGTCGGCATCTAGATGCGCCAGGACCCGATCGCCCAGGCCCCGCAGGATCGTCGGCTCGAACTGGGCGGCGTGGCCGACCAGCACCGCTTCGACCTTATCCACCACCGCTGGATCCTCATCGGCGACGGTGGCCAGCACCCGCCCGATCGCCCCGATCTGCCCGGCATTGGCCACACCATCAGCCACCGCATCGGCCAACCTGGGCCGCGCGTCCAACGTGTCGCCGAGACTGACCAGCATCCGGGCCTCGGCGGCGGTGATGCGCAGCAGATCCCGTAACCACGCCACCGTCGAGGTTGCGCCCTGCCGCCGCGGCAGATCCCGACCCGACGCCTCATGGGCGATCGCGGCCACCACCGCCGCGCACCGCGAACCAATCGCGTAAATCGCGGCCGCGACGTCCCCCAACTCGGCATCGGACATGGCGTAGACCGGACGCGACGCGACGCCGGCAACCTCGGCCGCGGCCCGCGTCAACGCCCCATCCATGACCTCAAATTAGCACGGGCGTACGACACTCTCCGTCCCGTGTCATGGCATCGGAAGATCGACCAAACCGTTAATGCACACAGCATCCACGACCCGCCAGCACGGTCACGACACCACGAAGCGATCACCAGGACGCCATCCATCGACGACACACAAGCACCAACCGACCGAATCAGACACATCCAGCAGCGGCACCCCACGCAGCCCATACCGGCGCCACGGACGGCCAACAGACAACACCACCGGTACACAACGCACAGCCCTGGCCACGCGACACCGCAGCGAGTCGAGGAACGATCGCCGAAACTACGTGCTGGACAACTGCGCGGAGCGCTTCGGCAGCGGAATGCGCATGAGGTCGGCCGCCACCACGATCTGGCCGTCGAAATGTGCGGCGGCCTCCTCGCCGAACACGCTCGCGTCGGGATACCGCTGCGAGAAGTGGGTGAGGACCAACGTCCGTACGCCGCACCGCCGAGCGACGTCGGCGGCCTGCGCTGCGGTCAGGTGGCCGAACTCGCGCGCCATCACGGCGTCCGCGTGGAGGTACGTCGACTCGATGACGAGCATGTCGACGCCCTCGGCCAGCGCGTAGATGGTGTCGCAGAGGCGGGTGTCCATCACGAACGCGAACCGCTGACCCGGTCGAGGTTCGCTCACCTCGTCTAGCGCGACCCGACGACCATCGATGTCGAGCATGCCGTCGCGTTGCAGCCGGGCGATGTCCGGACCGGCGATGCCGAGCGCGGCCAGTCGCTCGGGCACCATGCGGCGGCGGTCCGGTTCCACCAGCCGGTAGCCGTAGGCATCGATGCCGTGCGACAAGCGGGCGGCGTAGAGGTCGCCGACCGGTGTCGTCGCGATCAGCCCGGCGCTGACCGGCTGCTCGCGGATGTCGGCTCGGTTGTCGAACGCGGCCGCGTGCCGCATGCGCTGGAAGTAGACGGTGCCGGACGCCGGGTAGTGAGCGATGACCGGATGGGCGACCCGCTCACCGGACAGTTTGGCGACGATGCCGGGCAGACCGAAGCAATGATCGCCGTGAAAGTGGGTGATACAGATCCGGTTGATATCGGCGCCGGACAGCTTGGCCAGGATCATCTGCCGTTGCGTGCCCTCACCCGGGTCGAAGAGAAACCCTTCACCGTCCCAGCGCAGCAGGTAGCCGTTCTGATTGCGTTCGCGCGTCGGTGTCGCGCTGGCCGTGCCGAGCACGATGAGTTCCCGATTCGACACCAGCTATCGGCCGATCACGGCTGTCCGCCGATCACGGGCCGCTCGCGGCGTGTCCGCGATCACGGCTGTCCGCCGATGACGGGCTGCCGGCTGGTCGCGGGCTGTGCGCCGATCACGGCTGTCCGCCGATGACGGGCTGCTGGCTGCTCGCGGAGTATGCGCCGATCGTGCGTTGTCGACCGATCGCGGCGAGGATCGTACGCGCGGCGGGATGGCCGGCCAGACCGGCCCAGGTCATGTCGCCACGGCACAGGGCCTTGAAGGCGAACCAGCCTGGTGGGGTCGCGACGGCGGCGTGGTACG
>DATCXD010000204.1:0-6431 GCA_036566005.1 Micromonosporaceae bacterium
CCCCAGCACCCGGCCCGCGTCGTACCACCTGCGGCGCGGATCGCGGCTGCTCGTAACCCGATGGTCAGCCATCCCGCCCATCCCGCCCGCCCGCCGCACCGCGGTATCGGACGGTCCACTCGCCGCCACATTCGGCCGGTCGACCCCGATAAAGACACGCCACAAGTTCGACGCACCGCGGCTGCGATCGTCAACTCGTGATAGGTGCTCGTGTCCTGTGTCCACACAGGTGTGGCCGCCCAGTGTGACACCGTGGGCCTCGATGACGCTGACGTATGCGACACGTCTGACTGCCAATGCGCGCATGGGTAATCACGTGACTACCTGGCGTAATGGCAGCATTCAGCCACATCGATCAGCTCGCGAGGAGTTATGCGCATGCGTAAACGCACCATGCTCGCCATTGGCGTCACGGTCGGCTTAGCCGCCGCGATAGGCCCAGCGTATGCCGCGCAGGCTGCGCCGAAGCGGACCTTGTCCGGAAGCGTGCCCGGTTGGGCGAAGGCATCTGCGCTGCAGCGTGCCGCCGACGGCAGCGATCACGTCGGTTTCCGTGTCTACCTCGGTTGGCGTGACGAGAACGCGGTGAGCCAGATCGCGACCGCCGTTTCGACCCCGGGCAATCCGAGCTACCACCAGTTCCTGACCCCCCAACAGTTCCGCAGTCAATTCGCACCCAGCCAGTCCGACGTGTCGGCGGTGCAGAAGTGGCTCCGCGGCTCCGGCTTCACCGTCGACTACACGCCGGAGAACGGGCACTACGTGGCGGCCGAAGGCTCGGTCACGCAGGCGGAGGCGGCCTTCGGCGCGACGATCGGCCTCTACACCAATGGAGACCTGACGCTGCATTCGCCGGAGTCGGCGCTGTCGGTGCCGTCCAACCTGACCGCGGTCACCGCGGTCGTCGGGCTCGACGACTCGGCCGCACTCGTCACACACAGTGCGCCACCGTCGCCCGGCTTCGTCAACGGACAACCGTGCTCTGCCTACTGGGGTCAGAAGACCACGACGAACACCGCGACGCTCGATGGCACGATTGTGCCCGGCAACTACCCGTACGCTCCGTGCGGTTACGCGCCGAGCCAGCTGCAGGGCGCGTACGGCGTGTCCAGCGCGATTGCCGCCGGTAACGACGGCAGCGGCCAGACCGTGGCGATCATCGACGCCTATGCGTCGCCGACGATCGCGGACGACGCGAACACCTACTCGTCGAGGCACGGCCTGCCGACGATGAACGGTGACCAGTTCAGCCAGGTCGTCGCGCCCGGCACCTACCACCACCCGGAGTCGGGTGCGCGTGGCAAGAATGGCGGCGTACAGGACCCGCAGGGCTGGTACGGCGAGGAGACGCTCGATGTCGAGGCCGTCCATTCGATGGCGCCCGGAGCGAACATCGTCTACGTCGGCGCCCCGAACAACTACCAGGACCTCGACGCTGCCCTGAACAACGTCGTGGACAAGCATCTCGCGACGATCGTGACGAACTCGTACGGCTTCGCGGGCGAGGCACTCCCGCCGGGATACATGAACTCGCAGCTCGACACGATGCTTCAGGCCGCGGTCACCGGCATCGGTGTGTATTTCTCCTCCGGTGACAATGGCGACGAGACCGGTGGCAACCCGAGCAACGCCGCGGCCGCGACGCCGGACTGGCCCGCGTCGAGCCCGTGGGTGACCGCGGTTGGCGGCACATCGCTCGGTGTCGGCGCGAACAACCAGTACCTGTTTGAGACCGGCTGGGAGACCGGCAAGTCGACCCTGTCGCACGGAGCGTTCACGCCGGCGCCTCCGGGCGGCTACCTTTACGGATCCGGCGGCGGCACGAGTCATCTGTTCACGCAGCCGTCGTACCAGGCCGGCGTCGTACCGAGTTCGATCGCGGACCGCAACGGCGCACCCGACCGCGCGGTTCCGGACATCGCCGCGCTCGGTGACCCGACGACCGGCATGCTCGTGGGTCAGACGCAGACGTTCCCGGATGGCGCCAGGTACGGCGAATATCGTATCGGTGGGACGAGCCTTGCGTCTCCGTTGATGGCCGGCATGATGGCGCTCGTGCAGCAGAAGGCCGGGCATCTCATCGGCTTTGCGAACCCCCTCATCTACGCCAACTACGGCAGCGATGCGTACCACGACGTGTTGCAGCCGGGCTCGGCGATGGGTGCGGTGCGTTCCGATTACGTGAACGGAACCAGTGATACGGACGGCTACGTCTACTCGCTGCGGTCAATGAGCTTCGACTCCGGTCTGACCATCCACACCGCACCGGGGTACGACGACGTGACGGGCGTGGGTACGCCGAACGGCGCCGCGTTCCTGGCGGCTCTCAGCTCGTAACCAGTGCTGGCCCGAAGGGTGCGACGTGCTCGTTGCGTCGCGCCCTTCGGGCTTTCCGTTTGCCGACCATCGCCGATGTATCGGCGGCCAGTCTGTCCGGTAGCGTCGTCTGGATCGGTTGATCACGTCACCGTTTACCGGTGAGTGCACCGGGACCTCCCCGTTCGGCGCGAGGCTACCGGACACGGGTCCCGCGCCAGGCGTAGAGGATGGCTCCGATGATGGCGTAACCAAGTAGCAGCCCGAGCGTCGCGCCGATCGTTTGCCTCACGGCCTGGCGGACGCCGGCATCGGTAGCAAGATATACGACGAAGAACCACGTAACAGCGAACACCACCGCGACAATGGCCGCCGTGAGAAGCAACCACCGTGGTGGGTGCCAAGCATTCCTCGGGTCGTTTCGCATGTGATCATCCGGCATATCGGGCCCCTTGCCTTCATCGTCTCATCCAACGCCGCGAGGGAAAGGAAGAACGACCCGACCCGCACCTGGGTGTTCCCAGCCGACGTAGCCTGACGCTCAAAAATCACGCGCTCGCTCCCCGTTGTGGCCGGCGAGCAGTTCGACGGATTCGGTCATCAGCCTGTGGGGTGCTGCCACCGCCATCCGCCGCTTGGCGCCGCCAAGTGGGTACGGGCGGCCTCGGGCGCATCGGATCGTCGAGCACGCGAATGTCAACCATCTTCTCCGTTCTGGTGCTGGCGGGACCGCAAGGGCATCGAGCGTCGTGGCGAACGGGTCAAGGTCGGAGCCAACCGTGCCGAGGCGTTAGGTCATCGCCCGCGCCCATGACGAGCGTCATAATGCATTCCCCGGTTGCGATGACGTGTGCTATGACAGTTGTCATTATGAGGTAGATGTCTGACGAGGAGTGGTCTTGGCGAAGCGTCTTGGTTTTGTGGGGCTGGGCCTGATGGGTGAACCGATGGCGGTGAATCTGGTTCGTGCGGGCGTACCGCTGACGGTGTGGAACCGCACGGCAGGCAAGGATGTCGAACTTCGCTCGTTGGGTGCGAAGATCGCAATGGATCCGGATGAGGTGTTCGAGGAATGCGACGTGGTGTGCGCCATGCTCGCTGACGAGGCCGCACTCGATGCGGTGCTCGGGCGGCGCGCGGCCGGGTTTGAACGGCGCATCGAGGGGCGGACCCTCGTGCACATGGGTACGACCTCACCCGTGTACTCGGCTGGTTTGGATGCTGCCGTGCGGGCGGCCGGTGGCAACTACGTCGAGGCGCCGGTGTCGGGCTCACGGTTGCCGGCGGTGCGGGGCGAACTCGTGGCGATGCTGGCCGGGGAGCAGGCCGCCGTTGAGTCGGTGAGACCCTGGCTCGGCCCCATGTGTCGCCAGTGCGTGGTCTGCGGCGCGGTGCCGAATGCCCTATTGATGAAGCTGGCGGTCAACTTATATCTGATTACGATGGTCGTCGGCCTGACCGAGGCCGTACACGTCGCGACAGCGTGCGATCTTGACCTGCAGGTGTTAGCCGCGGTCCTCGACGCCGGCCCGATGGCGAGCAACGTCTCGACGGTCAAGCTCGGCAAGCTGCTGGATGCCGACTTCAGCGCGCAGGCCGCCGTGGCCGATGTGTTCAAGAACTGCCAGTTGATCGCAGCCGCGACGCGCGCGTCTGGGGTCGCCTCTCCTCTGCTGGAAGCGAGCCAGGACCTCTACGGCGAGACGGTCGCGCTGGGCCACGGCGCCGAGGACATGATCGCCGTGATCCGGGCGCTCCACGCGCGGGACGGCCACGCCGGGATCAGTACCTGATGTCGGTGGGCCCCAGTTCACGTTACGGCTGAGTCGAGCAATGGTGCGAGGTCGTTCACCACGGTCGTCAGCGGCCGTACCGAGTCGTTAACTCGCGCCATCATGATTGCTCCTTCCAGGGTGCTGAGCATCAACGTGGATAGCCGCCGGGCGCGCGCGGCCGGCACTCCCATTTGTGTGAGCGCGGTGGAGATGGCGTCTTCCCAGCGGGCCAGGGCGGCGCGTAGCGGCTCGTTGACGGGCGAGTCAGTGCCGGCGAGGTCGGCCGCCGTAGCCATGATCGGACACCCGCGGGCATACCCGCGGGTGGTGAACTCCCGTTTCCACGGGGAGACGAGGTGGGCAAACAGGCCGGACGGCGTGGGCTTGCGTGCGTGAGCGGCGTAGCGGGCGACCCAGTCCGTGGCGTAGTCGCCGGCCCACAGCAGGGCATCGGACACCAAATGATCCTTGCCGCCCGGGAAGTAGTGCTGAAACGAACCGCGCGGCGCATTCGCATGCTCGACGACGTCACGTACACCGGTCGCGGCGACGCCGCGTTCGCGAACCAACTGCACTGCGCTATAGACCATCCGCTCGCGCGGCCGCCATTGCTGATCTGCCATACCAGTCTCATCTCATGACGTATGTCATATGAGCGTACCGAAGAACGGATCCGCCGGACCTTAGCGCCGCGGCGGCAGCGGCTCAAGGCCGGCGTCGGGGTACAACCAACGTGCCGCCCACCGAAGTAGATCTTCGACCGTCACTACGCGGCCGCGACGTCTTCGGCGCATGGCGCGACCTGGCAGGACGACGTCGCATCCACCGCCGTATCTCGGGTCGCTCTTAGTTGTCGGCCGGAACGAGTCGAACGCAGCAGCGTCCTGGGCTCGGATCGAGGATGAGGCGGTAGTCGGCACCTGCTCCCGTCGTCATGCCTCGCAGCAGGTTCAGGTTGAGCCCGCATACCAGGTCGGCGTGGTGCTGGGCGAGCCCGTGGAACGGACAGTTGGCCAGAATGAGGCCGCCGTCGTCGGGCTCGGTCTCACGGGGCTCGTAGCCAATTTCCTCTAGTCGAGTGATGAGGTTCAGCGGGGTGACCGCGATCGCCTGCCCGGCGTCGTAGGCGGTCTTGTTCAGAATCTCTGCGATGTCGTCGCCGGTCTCGATGGCCTCCTCGATGGCTGCGGCGAACAGGCCGGCGACGAGGTCGTATTTGCGTTCGGGCACGGAGACGGCGACCTCGGTGACGGAACGGCGGTATAGCTTCGCCGGCCGGCCGGCGCCAGGGCCGGTCCGTGCGTGCAGGCGTCGGAATTCGACGGACAGCAGGCCCTGTTCGGCGAGCTTGTCGAGGTGCGAGGCCGCGATCCGGCGGGTGATATGCAGCGCGTCAGCGGTGGCGTCGCGGGTGACCGCGGAGGTGCTGGAGGACACGAAGTCGAATACGGCGCGTCGGGTGGGATCGTCGAGGGTCGCCACGGAGGCGATGCGCTCGGAGCGGGTTCGATCAGCCATAACCCCATTGTAAATGACGCATTCGTTGACTTTAGAAGGCTGGGCCGTCTAGAGTTCTAAGAGACAACATTCCGTATCGTAGAAGAGAGAGAGACGATGGTCATCCACGCGCCGAGCTCCACAACGGTCGGCCGGCTCAGCGAGCACATCAGTGACCCCGCTCACCAGGCATTCCTCCTGCTACGCACCGTCTTTACGATCGCGCCGATCGCGTTCGGCATCGACAAGTTCTTCAACTTGATGACGCACTGGCCGACCTACCTGGCACCATGGGTTGATCGACTCGTCCCAGGCAACGCCCAGCAGGCGATGTACATCGTGGGCGTGATCGAGATTATCGCCGGGCTCGTGGTCGCGCTCCGGCCGCGATGGGGTGCGCTGGTCGTGACGGCGTGGCTGGCCGGCATCATCATCAACCTGCTAAGTATCGGCAAGTTCTACGACGTCGCCCTTCGCGACTTCGGCCTTCTTGTCGCTGCGCTCGCCCTGGCACGACTGGCCACGGCCCGGCGACCAACAGCCCGATAACGCGGCGCGGGAACTCCGCGAATGACGCCACGACACCGACGCGCACTGGGACCTCGTGGTCGACAACACCGTCGAAGTGCTGCGGCTGCTGCAGCCCACCTTCAACCGCAGCCGCGGCACTGACGGGTTCATATCACTCGAGGTCGCACCGGAACTCGCGCGTAACACCGTGGCACCATCGCAGCGACAGCGGGCGAAGGTCTTTGGGCCGGAGGTCGCCTCGCAGGAAGACGGTGCCGGCTGGTTGGGCCCTCCGGTCGTTGACGGCCCGCGGGCTGGCCGGGGTGCGGCTGG
>DATCXD010000213.1:0-3630 GCA_036566005.1 Micromonosporaceae bacterium
CGGCCGGTCCTGGTCGGACCGGCGTGACGAGGTCGATTAGACGCGTCGGCCCACGCGTTCCCGTGCGTGGTTGACCGTCGGACCGGCCAGCGCGGGCGTCGTACCGGCGACGTAGGCTCGCGAGCGTGACAACGACGGTGCTGACCTCGCAACTCGCGAACACGGAAACGGCGCTGAGCCGGAAGCGCCGTGCGCGCAAGATGGCCCGCGAGCTTGCGCTGACCCACCCGGACGCCCACATCGAGCTCGACTTCACGACGCCGCTCGAGCTGATCGTCGCGACGATCCTCTCCGCCCAAAGTACGGACAAGAAGATCAACGAAACGACGCCGAAGCTGTTCGCGCGCTATCCCAATGCGGCGGCGTATGCGGCCGCCGATCGGGCCGAGCTCGAGGAGATGCTGAAGCCGACCGGATTCTTCCGGAACAAGGCCAGGTCGCTGATGGGACTCGGCGAGGCGCTCGTGGCCCGGTTCGACGGCGAAGTGCCGGGCAATCTGGAGGACCTGGTCACGCTGCCCGGCGTCGGCCGGAAGACCGCCAATGTCGTGTTGGGCAACGCGTTCGGGGTGCCCGGCATCACCGTCGACACGCATTTCCAGCGGCTGGTTCGCCGGTGGGCGTGGACGACCGAGATTGACCCGGTCAAGATCGAGCACGCCATCGGCGCGCTGATCGACAAGCGTGACTGGACGATGCTGTCACACCGGGTGATCTTCCACGGCCGGCGGGTCTGCCACGCGCGTAAGCCGGCGTGTGGCGCGTGCACGTTGGCCAAGATGTGTCCGTCGTACGGCACTGGCCCGACCGATCCCGCGGTGGCGGTGAAGCTGCTGAAGGGCCCGCGCGTCGCCGAACTCGCCGAGCGTGCGGGTGTCGAGGCGTGACTCATCGCACGGCCCTGCTCGGCGCCACGGGTCTTGCAGTGCTCGCAGCTCTCGCCGTGCTCGTAGCGGCGACGGCGTGTGCGTCGTCGCACTCCGGCAGGGTGTCGGCCGATCGACCGGGCACCTGCCTGACCGCCACCGCCAAGCCGTCCGCCGCTGGTTCGGTGACAGGGTCAAGCCCGTCCGCCAGTGCCGGCAAGTCAGCCGGTCGCGTTCCGACGCAGTCGCTCGCGTGTCTCGACGGGAGTGGGGACGTCCGGCTCGACACACTTTCCCGACCAGCGGTGATCAATATGTGGGCGTCCTGGTGCGAGCCGTGCCGGGCCGAGCTGCCGGCGGTCGAGGCGTTCGCGAAGGCGGCCGGGCCAGCGATCGACGTGATCGGCGTCGACACCGCCGACGAGCGATCGCCCGCGCGGTCGACGATCAGTGACTTCGGATTGACGTACCCGATGGTGTCCGACCCTGACCAGCGCATTCTTCATTCGATCGGTGCACAGGGCTTGCCCGCGACACTGTTCGTCGCGCCGGGCGGCGACATCCGATATGTCTACAACAGCGGGACCGCGCTCGACATCGCCCGTCTCGATGAACTGGCGGCGACATACCTCGGCGTGACGGTCCACCGATGACCGAGCGTGTGGCGACCGACGCTCTGCCCGAATGGTGGGGTCCGCTGCTCGACCAGGTCGCGTTGGCACGCGTGGAGGACTTCAGTCGGCTGGCCGTCCCGATCGAAGGCGGCCGCCCGAGCGCCGTGCTCGTCTTGCTGGCCGATGACCGGCCGGAAGGCCCCGATGTCCTGCTGTTGCAGCGCGCGGCCGACATGCGTAATCACGCCGGCCAGCCCGCCTTTCCCGGCGGCGCCGCCGATCCGACCGACGCCGACATCGTCGCGACCGCCCTCCGCGAGGCCAACGAGGAGGTCGGCCTCGATCCCCGTACGGTCGAGGTCCAGGCCATGTTGCCGTCGCTGTGGATCCCGGTGAGCAACTTCGTGGTGACGCCGGTGTTGGCGTGGTGGCGTGCGCCTCATCCGGTGGCCGCCGTCGATCCACGGGAGGTCGACCTGGTCGCGCGAGTGCCGATCGCCCATCTTGCCGACCCGGCGAACCGGCTGCGCGTACGGCATCGGAGTGGGCTCATTGGGCCGGCTTTCCAGACGGAGAACATGCTGGTCTGGGGGTTTACCGGTGGGATCCTGTCGAAGCTGCTCGATTTGGGCGGTTGGGCGCGCCCATGGGACACCCGGCGCCGGCCGGTCGATCTGCCCCGCTGATCGTCGACCAGTCGTCGCTTCCCCGCGCTTGGACAAGCCGTCGCCGCTCGTCCGCCGTCGTTCCGGCGTCTGGTTCCCGTCTCTCAGCCAGTAACCGGTGCTCACCTTTCCCAACCAGTAACCGCTGCTCACCTTTTCTCAGCCAGTAACCGCTGCTCACCGCCGGTGCGGTTTCTGCTCGGAGGCCGATGTGGGCTGGGCCCCGTACCCTGGATCCGTGTCCGGGACCGTGCTCGACCTCGTGTTGATTTTGCTCATGATCATCTTTGCGATCAATGGTTACCGGCAGGGATTCGTGGTCGGGCTGCTGTCTTTCGTCGGGTTCTTCGGCGGGGCGGCCATCGGTCTGCAAATCGGCCCGCTGCTCGGCGACCTGTTCACCCGGGAGCCCGGACGGCTCATCGTTACGCTCGTCGTCGTCTTCGGTGTCGCGCTGGCCGGCCAGGGCGTGGCGAACTGGCTCGGCCTGAAGATTCGCCGAGGCATCCACAACCGCGCCGGCCGGACACTCGACGACATCGGCGGCTCGTTCGTCTCCGTCATCGCGCTGCTGATCGTTGCCTGGCTCGTCGCGGCACCGCTCGGGTCGTCATCAATGACAGGTCTTTCCCGTGCCGTTCGGACGAGTTCGGTGCTCCACGGTGTGAACAGCGTGATGCCTCAGGAGGCACAAGCGCTGTCGGACGAGTTGCGAAGCACCGTCGACACAAGCGGGTTCCCCGATGTGTTCGGCGGTCTGGTCCCGACGACGGTGCGGCAGGTGCCGGCACCGAATCAAGCGCTCCGCGACTCGGCGGTCGTCCGCAACGCCGAGCGGTCGGTCGTGAAGGTCGAGGGCACGGCACCGAGTTGCAGCCGGCGCATCGAAGGCTCCGGCTTCGTGTTCGCCTCGGGCCAGGTGCTCACGAACGCTCACGTCGTGGCCGGGACCCGCCGGGTGCAGGTGCGCCCCGAAGGCGGCAGCCAGGCGATGTCCGGAACGGTCGTGGTCTACGACCCGGAACGGGACCTGGCCGTCATCGACGTGCCCGATCTCAACGCGCCGGTGATGCACTTCGCGTCGACACAGGCCGCCACCGACGCCGATGCGATCGTGCTCGGCTACCCACTGGATGGGGGGTACGACGCCGAGCCGGCCCGGGTCCGTGACGTGGGACCGATCAAGGGGCCAGACATCTACAACGACCAGACCGTGATCCGCGACATCTACACCATCCGTGGGCTCGTACGGTCCGGCAACTCCGGCGGTCCGCTCGTCACATCGTCCGGCGCCGTGCTCGGCGTGGTGTTCGCGGCGGCGGCCGACGATCCGCAGACCGGGTTCGCGTTGACAGCCAAAGAGGCGGCGCCGGTGATCGACGAGAGCCGGGGCGCGACCGGCCGCGTCGCCACCGGTTCCTGTACCGACTAGTCCGGGTCCTGGATCAGCCGGGCGCCGTCGCAGCCCGCTCTACGCCGCCGGCA
>DATCXD010000226.1:0-4584 GCA_036566005.1 Micromonosporaceae bacterium
CGGGTGACCACCGACCTCGGTTGCGAACCGCTGCTCGACCTGCGGATCCGATCCGGCGAAGGCGTGGGTGCCGCGCTGGCGACCGGGCTCCTGCTGCAGACGCTCGCGATGCGGCGGCGTACGGCTCGCGTCGCCTACTGACGTCGCCCGGTGGCGACTCCGGGGGGCTTACCACCACAACTGGGCTTACCACCACAACTGGGCTTACCACCACATCTGGGCTTACCACCGCATCTGGGCTTACCACCGCATCGATTGGCGCATAGCATCGTCGGGAGAACCCCACCGGCCGAGGACCGGCCAACCGACCGCTCAGGGGCACCGCCACGGAGCACAGCCAAAGGAGGCGGCGTGGACGGCCCGCTCATCCTGCGTTGGTTGTTGACCGGCGCATTCGTGCTCGCGGGCGTCTACTGCACCGCTCAATGCATCGGCGTGCTGCGGGCCCAAGGCCGTGCCGATGCCGCGACTCTGCTCGGCAACGTTGCGCACCTCGCGATGAGCACGGTCATGGCCGGCATGGTTTGGTGGGCTCCCCCGTGGCGCGTCGCGACATGGGAGATCGCCCTGTTCGCGGTCGCCGGCGGCTGGTACGCCGTACGCGTCGTTGCCATGACGCAGCGCGCGGCAGTCGCGCCGCCGCACCCGGCACTCCCCCACGGCCCGGCGCACTCCCGGCTCGGCTGCGCCTACCAGGCCACGGCGATGGCGGCCATGGTGTGGATGCTGACGGTCATGGCCGCGCGACCGGGCATGCCAGGGATGTCGACCCACGGCGGCAGTGCCCCCGCGACCCGCGCGCTCATCGCGATGTCGCTGGCCGTCTATTTCGTGATCGCGGCGGCGATCTGGCTGGCGAGCGCGCGGCGCCGCCGCCGGACGCCGGGCTCATCCGCGCAGGCCTTGATGAGCGCGGCCATGGGTACGGCCGTCGTGACACTCGCCTGGTAGGTCGGCAGCCGCACCGCGACCTGCGGCGGCCCACGAAAAACGAACTTCCCGGCCGGCCGTACGCTCGCGGCATGACATCCCCAGACCGGCGGAAGATGATCACCGTGCCGGTCGATCTCGGTGTCGCCGAGTTGGTGCCCGACCCGCGCAGTGCCAACGCGTGGGCGCTGTTCATCGACGGGGTCGCGCAGTCCTACGTCGATCTGGACGATCCGCTCTTTCTCGAATTCGCGTACGCCCGGCGGATCGCTGGAGTGATCGACGCCGTGCGCTCCTCTGGTGCGCCGATCGACGTCTTGCACCTCGGCGGCGGTGCACTCAGCCTGCCGCGGTACGTCGCGGCGACCCGGCCGGGCTCCCGCCAAGTTGTCATCGAGCGCGACTCGGCGCTCTACGAATTCGTGCTCCACCGCCTGCCGATACCGGCCGGCGTCGATGTGACCGTGTCGATTGGCGGCGCCCGGGCCGCGATGGCATCGGCTGCCCCGGAGGCGTACGACCTGGTCATCTCCGACGTGTTCGAGGCGGCCCGCATGCCATCGGACGTCACCACCTCCGAATTCGCCGGCCTGGTGGTGCCCGCTTTACGACCGGACGGCCTCTATGTCGTCAACGTCACCGATATGCCGAACTTGGCGTTCACGAAGCGCCTCGCGGCTACTCTGCGTACGGCATTTGCACAGGTCTGCGTGTTGGCCGACCCAGGTATGCTTCGGGGTCGGCGATTCGGCAACTGCCTGCTCGTCGCGAGCCGGCAGGTCGACGGGGTGCCGACGCGTGCACTGGTGCGCTCGCGCCCGGGCGACCGGGGCGCGGTCGGACTGCTGCGGGGAGAAGCGCTCGACGATTTCATCGCCGGGGCGGCGCCGCTGCGGGACGACACAGTCGCCTCCAGCCGGACCGGCGTCCATACCGTCCGGCGGCTCGTGGGTGATGGCTCCGGCGTCGACGATGGCTCCGTGGTCGGCGATGACCCGGTGGTCGGCGATGGACCCGTAGTAGGCGATGGCTCCGGCGCGGCCGGCGGAGCGGTCGACATCGAACCGCTCGACTGACGCACCTGGATCCGCATGAGAGGAACCGCACGTGACGCCACCAAGCGACGCGAATTCCGCAGCGTCGCGGGCGACCACGGAGGCGGTCGTCGATCTTCGTGCGGTCGCGCACAACGTCGCGACGATCGCCGCCGCGACGTCGGCCGCGGTCATGACGGTGGTGAAAGCGGACGGGTTCGGGCATGGGTTGCTGCCGGTCGCCCGGACCGCGCTCGACGCGGGCGCGAGCTGGCTCGGCGTCACGTCCGCCGCCGAGGCGATGACGCTACGAGCGGGCGGTGTGGACGCGCCGATACTGACGTGGCTGCACCGGCCGGACGAGGACTTTCGGCCGCTGATCGATGCCGGTGTGGATATTTCGGCGGCATCGGTCGAACACCTGCGGGGCATCGCGGCGAGCTCGTCCGCGGCCCGACCGGCAACGGTGCATCTGAAGGTCGACACCGGAATGTCGCGCAACGGCGCCGTGCTGGATGAGTGGCCACATCTGGTCGCCGCCGCCCATGACCTCGAACGCGCCGGTCTTCTGCGGGTACGGGCGGTGTGGACGCATCTGGCCACGGCCGACGAGCCGGGTCGACCGGACACGGCGCGACAGTTGGGCGCGTTCGACGATGCCTTGAAGATTGCGAGCGCGTCCGGTCTGACCCCGGCACTGAGGCACGTGGCGAATTCGGCCGGCGCCCTGGCCGTGCCCGAGTCGCACTACGACCTGGTCCGGGTCGGCATCGCCACGTACGGCATCGAGCCGGTGCTCGGTCGCGCGTACGGGCTGCGTCCGGCGATGACGCTGCGCGCGCGGGCGATTCTGGTCAAGCGGGTGCCCGCCGGCACCGGTGTGTCCTACGGGCTGGACTACACGACGACTCGCTCGACGACGCTGGTGCTCGTCCCGCTCGGCTATGCCGATGGCGTGCCACGCAATGTCGCCCCGGCGGCCCGGGTGTGGATGGGTGGCCGCTGTCATCCGATCGCGGGTCGGGTCTCGATGGACCAGTTCGTGATAGACGTCGGCGACACGCCAGCCGCGATCGGCGACGAGATCATCCTGTTCGGCCCGGGCGATCGCGGTGAACCGACGGCACAGGAGTGGGCGGACTGGGCCGGAACGAACGCTCATGAGATCCTCACTCGGATCGGTCCCCGAGTGCCGCGCCGGCATGTCCCGCCATCGCATCGCTCGGCAAGACCGGAGCCGCGCCAAGCGGTGCCGCCCCAACCTGTGTCGCCACGACCGGTACCGCCACGACAACGCCCGCCCATGAACGGACAATGCCCGCCCATGAAGGAGAGCCCGCATGGCTGACCACCGCATCCGCGTCGCGCTGATCTTCGGCGGGCGCAGCGGCGAGCACGACGTGTCGTGTTTTTCGGCGGCCGGGATGTTGTCGCATCTGAGTCCGGACCGCTATGAGGTCGTACCGATCTGGATCACGCCCGAGGGCCGCTGGGTCGTCGGTTCGGACAAGCCCCGTACGGGCGCGGTCGACGTGCCGCTGCTGCTGTCGATGACGCCGTACGAGCCCGATGGCATTCCGGACGATCTGCGGGCGCCGTTGCACAGCATCCTCGACGCGCTGACCGTGCTGCGTACGGTCGACGTGGCCCTGCCGGCCCTGCACGGTCCCTTTGGCGAGGACGGCACGTTGCAGTCGCTGCTGGCCAGCGCCGGCGTGCCGTACGTCGGCAACGGCATCCTGACCAGCGCGACCGGCATGGACAAAGAGCACACGAAGAAGCTGCTCACAGCGGCCGGACTCGATGTCACCGACGCCATCGTGCTGCGGCACGGCCGCGACACGCTCACCGACGACGAGCGGGCCCAGCTCGACCTGCCGGTCTTCGTCAAGCCGGCGCATGGCGGATCGAGCCTCGGTGTCTCCCGGGTCGACGATTGGGCCGACCTGCCGGCCGCTGTCGCGATCGCCCGCAAGTCCGAGGACAAGGTGCTGGTGGAGGCGGCCGTCCTCGGCCGCGAGGTCGACCTTGCGGTGCTTGAGCATCCGGACGGCCGCGTGCTGGCCGGTCCGGCGCTGGAGATCCGGGTGACCGAGGAGCATGACTTCTTCGACTACGACGCGAAATACAGCGGCGCCGGCAGCGCCTTCGACATCCCGGCCAAACTCGCGCCGCACATCGCCGAACAACTGGCCGAACAGGCCGTACGCGTCTTCGAAGTGCTCGACTGCGTCGGGCTCCTGCGCGTCGACTTCTTCCTTCGCGACGGCGTCGAGCCGGTCGTCAACGAAGTCAACACACTGCCCGGCCTCACCCCGCACTCACAGTTCCCGCAGATCTGGCAGGCCGCCGGCGTGAGCTATGCGGAACTCCTCGACATCCTCATCGCCACCGCGCTGGTGCGACGAGGCCGCCGGGATCGTCCGGCTTTGCCGCAACAGTCCAGCTATGCCGACGACGAACTGGCCACGCTTCGTGACCGGCTGCCCGGCTCCGCGGACGCCGGCCACCTTCTCTGAGCCGCCGGGCCGCCGTTGCCGGCCGTGGCGAGCATTACCGGGTGCTCGCCGATCCGGTCGGACAACCGTTGCGCATTTACCGCTGACGTACCATCGGCTGC
>DATCXD010000234.1:0-4892 GCA_036566005.1 Micromonosporaceae bacterium
GCAGCCGATCGTCGCGCGGCCCGAAGACCGTGACGGTTGGCTGGTGCCGGCGGACGCGACCGTGGCATCGGTCATCGCGGACTACGCGGCGGCATGTGCCGAGTCCGACCGGATCGCCGCGTCGCTCCCGCTGGATCATCACGTGGCGCATCCGCGGCTCGGCCGGGTCTCGCTGCGCTGGATCTACACCCATCTGATCGAGGAGACCGCTCGGCACGCCGGCCACCTCGACATCCTCCGCGAGTTGATCGATGGAGTGACCGGCGTCGACGTGTGACCGCCGCTCGGACGGTCGTGACCGCCCGGGCTTCCGCGGCTAGATCAGGCTAGCTCGCTTCCACATGGCCACGGCCGGACCGGCGATCAGACCCTGGTCGCCCAGGAACGCCACGACGCGCGATCCGGCCCACCGCATGGTGTCGCGGAAGCGTGGGTTCGCGCGGGCCGCCGCTCGGCCCGCGGCCGGATCGATGCCGACCGCCGCGTACATCGCCGGATGGGTGAAGCGGTTCGATACGACGAGCGCGGAACGCCCGACGATGATCCGCGCGTGCGCCAGCGCCAATGGACTCGACGCGGCGACCTGGCGGACGAGTTCGTCGCGAGCGAATCGAACGTGCCTGGCCTCCTCGACGACATGGATCCGGGAAACCATACGGATCAACGGTTGTAGCGTTTCGTCGACCATGATCTCGCGCTGGAGGGCATCGAGGATCTCCTCGGCGATCAGGATCGAGGCGTACATGTGTGCGCCGCGGGCCGTGGTGACAAGGAACTTCGCGAGCGCCTTCTCCCGACGCGACGGCCCGTAGACCGGCGTGCCCATCGACTCGACGAGCCGACCGAACATGATCGAGTGGCGGCACTCGTCGGCGATCTCGGTGAGGGCGTAGTGCGCATGCTTCGATCGCGGGTCCCACGACGCGTACTCACGAACGAACATCCTCATGAGCATCGTCTCGAACCAGATGCCCGAGCAGGCGGCGTTGGCCACTTCGTGCTTGGTCAGTTCGATCCGTTGTGCGGGCGACAGGCCGTCCCACAATTCCGTACCGAAAAGGCTGCTCCGCTCGGGCCGGATCCAGAACGCGCCCGGCACATGCGGTGCGGTCCAATCGATCTCGATGGTCGGATCGTAGGAATGCCGCACCGACGCGGTCAGCAGCCGCTCGGCGCCGGCCTCGCGATCGGTGCGCGTTTCGCGGTCGGTGCCGGTTTCGCTGTCAGCGCCAGCTTCTCGGTCGGCCGGTTCGGTTCGGGCGTGCGGAGGGTCGGCGGCGAGCGTCATCGTCACACCTCGGGCATGGTCGGGAGATGGGTTGATGTGGCCCCAGGTCGTTGTTGATGTTCCGGCAAGTACCTGTTACGAATAGTATCGTGCAACAGCGCGCAAGCGACGTCAACCAATCCGCCGGCGACGAACGTTCGCCGGGCGATGGCCGGCGGGCGCGCTGGACGCGACACCGGGAAGAGCGCCGCGTCGAGCTGATCGCGGCGGCGATCGAGGCCATCACCCGGTATGGATCCGATGTGGACATGGAGCAGGTCGCCGCCGTCGCCGGCGTCAGCAAACCGGTGCTCTACCGCTACTTCGCAGACAAGGCCGAGCTGTGGACCGCGGTCGGCGACCACGTGGCGCACCTTCTCGTCGACGCGGTCTCGCCGGCCATCGCCCGCGTGCGCGAGGAACGCGCGCTGGTCGCGGCCGCGATCGACGCCTATCTGTCGGCGATCGAGTCACAGCCCGAGCTGTATCGATTCGTCGTCGGGCGGTCCGATCTGCCCGCGGTCCACCAGCTGCTGGCCCGGTCGTCGCGCACCGTCGCGACCGAGCTCGCTCGCGTGATCGGCGACCGGTTGCGCGCGGTCGGCCTCGACTCCGGTCCCGCCGAACCGTGGGCGTACGGCATGGTCGGCATGGTCCAAGCGGTCGGGGACTGGTGGATGACGCACGGAAGGCCGATGCGACGGGCGGCCCTGACCGACTACCTGACCACGCTGCTGTGGCAGGGGATCGTCGGCGTACGGGCGGCGGCCGACCGTCCCGGTGGCCTCGCCGCCGAGGCGTTGGCGCCGGGCGGCCGATGACCGTGGCCGACGATGAGGCGTACGCCGGCCCGGCCGTGGTGCAGATCGAGTCCGTGCGCTACCCGGCCACGATCGTGCTGGCCGGCCATTTCGAACCGTTGGATGGCCGATATCACTGGGGCGGCCGGATCCTGCCGGTGGGCGAGGTTGCCGAGGCCGTCCGTCGCGGCGTACACGCGGCGACGTTGCATATCGGCGACCGTCCGTTCGCGGTGCACCTGGCCGAGGTCGATCCCTGGTGCGGCGTGCGGGTCCGGGCGGTCGGGCCGCCACCCTGGGCTGCGGCCACTTGACGGGCTGCGGCCGTTTGACGGGCTGCGGCTATTTGACGGGCCGTGGCTATTTGACGGGCCGTGGCTATTTGACGGGCTGCGGCTATTTGACGGGCCGTGGCCACCGAGGGTCGCGGCCCACCGACGACGGGAGACAGCGCGATGACGTCCAGGCTGGCCGGCAAGACGGTCTTCATCACCGGAGCGGCTCGCGGCATCGGCGAGCACATCGCGCGCCGCGTCTTTGCCCGGGGCGGCCGGCCGTTTCTGGCCGGCTTGGAGTCGGACCGCATGGGCGCGCTGGCCGCCGAAATCGGCGCGCCGTGGTTCGAGTGCGACGTAACCGATCAAGCCGGCCTGGACGCCGCGGCCGCGCACGCGGTCGAGCAGACCGGTGGCATCGACGTCGTCGTGGCCAACGCCGGGATCGCGAACATGGGTACGGTCGCGGTCAGTCCCGCCGACGCGCTCGTACGCACGGTCGACGTGAACCTCAACGGCGTGATCCGTACGGTCTGCGCGACGCTTTCCCATGTCGTGGCGCGCAAGGGATACGTGCTGTTGATGTCGTCGACGGCCGCGTTCACCGCGATGCCCGGCATGGCCGCGTACTGCGCGTCGAAGGCGGGCGTCGAGCAGTTCGGCAACGTGCTCCGGCTGGAGACCGACCATCTCGGCGTACGTGTCGGCACCGCCCATCCGATCTGGGTCGACACGGATATGGTGCGCGATGCCCAGGCGGATCTCGCGACGTTCCGGGGTGCGTTGCGCAAGCTGCCGTGGCCGCTGAACACGACCGTCCCGGTCGGCGAGTGCGCGGAGTCCATCGTCCGAGGGATAGAAGGACGTAAACGTCGCGTGTACGTGCCGAAAGCGATCGGCGGTGTGCAGGCGGTACGGACGCTCGTTCTCGGACCAGTCGGTGACCTGGCCGTACGCCGGCAGGGACGGAGCCAGGTCCCACAGATGGAGGCGGAGGTCCGGGCACTCGGCCGTTCCTTCGGCGAGCACAGTGTCGGAAATTGGCACGGATAGTTACTCACAGGGGTTGTGTCACCTCCTCGGACAATCAAGGATGTGAATACTTCGAGGTATGACGGAGTCAACGTCATATTCGGGGTTTCCCGTCACGATTGCTCCCACGAGGAGGAGACATGCGGGCACGCCCCCAGGTGCTCACACTGATCACCGCCACCGCGACATTTGTCGCCGTGGCCCTATCGATGTCGTTGCCTGCGCAGGCCACGACCGCCCCGGTCGCGGCGACGACCGCGGCATCCACCGTCGCATCGGCCGCACTCACCAGCGGCGCCAGCGGTGCGACGGTGAACCTCCCGTCCGCGGCTCACATGACCATGCGCCAGTCATGTGCGACGCCTGCCTCCCGGCACACCATGCAATGCTTCGCCCTACTGCGGACCGACCTCAAACCGGTCAGCGCCAACGCGATCGCACCGAACGCGACACCCTCCGGCTACGGCCCGGCCAACCTCGCCAGCGCATACAAGCTGTCCACGTCGGGCGGCGCCGGCGAGACGGTCGCGATCGTCGACGCCAACAACGACCCGACGGCCGCGGCCGACCTCGCCACGTACCGAAGCCAGTTCGGCCTGCCGGCCTGTACGGTCGCGAGCGGCTGCCTGCGGATCGTGAACCAGAACGGTGCGACGAGCCCGTTACCGGCCAACGACGCCGGCTGGGCCGGTGAAGAGTCGCTCGACCTCGACATGGTGTCGGCGATCTGCCCGAACTGCAACATCATCCTCGTCGAGGCGAACTCCGCGACCGATGCCGACCTGTACGCGGCGGAAGACCGCGCGGTCGCGATGGGTGCGAAGTTCGTGTCGAATAGCTGGGGTGGCGGCGAATACTCCGGCCAGACGACCGACGACTCGCACTTCAACCACACGGGCGTGGCCATCACCGTCAGTTCCGGCGACAACGGGACCGGTGCTGAGTACCCAGCGACGTCGCGCTACGTCACCGCGGTCGGCGGCACACACCTGACGACGTCGACCAACTCCCGCGGTTGGACCGAGACCGCGTGGTCGGGCGCCGGCTCCGGCTGCTCCGCATTCGACGTGAAGCCGACGTGGCAGACGGTCACGACGAACTGCAGCCGGCGCGCCGAAGCCGACGTGTCCGCGGTCGCCGACCCGGCCACCGGCGTCGCTGTCTACCAGACGTTCGGCGCCTCCGGCTGGGTCGTCTACGGCGGCACCAGTGTTGCCGCGCCGGTCATCGCCGGCGTGTACGCGCTCGCCGGCAACCCGGCCGCCGGCACGTACGCGGCGTCCTACCCGTACGCGCACCCGGGCAACCTGTTCGACGTGACAAGCGGCTCCAACGGCACCTGCGGCGCACCGATCTGCACCGCCGGCACCGGCTGGGATGGCCCGACCGGACTCGGCACGCCCAACGGCACCGCCGCGTTCAAGAACGGCACCGGCGGCACCACGCTCAGTATCGCCAATCCGGGCAGCCGGACTGGCACGGTGGGCGTCGCGACCAGCCTGACGCTGTCGGCCAGTG
>DATCXD010000245.1:0-2870 GCA_036566005.1 Micromonosporaceae bacterium
GCCGCGATGTCGGTGTCCGTGCTCGCCTACGACAAGGCATTCACCCCAGTGGTACTCGTGACCCTGCGTACCGACCACACCGGCCTGCAGCTCAACCAGGGTGCCGAGGTGAAGCTGCGCGGGGTTGTCGTCGGCGAGGTACGTGGCATCGCTGCCGACGGGCAGATTGCGACGCTGCAACTGGCACTCGACCCGGCACAGGCACGGCGGATTCCGGTGAACGTCAGCGCTCGGATGCTGCCCAAGACGTTGTTCGGGGAACGGTACGTAGACCTGGAGGTACCCGCGCATCCGTCGACGTCGGTGCTGCACGACGGCTCGCTCATCAACCAGGACCACAGCAGCTCGGCGATCGAGCTCGAGCGGGTCCTCGACGACACGCTTCCGCTGCTCCAAGCGATCCAGCCGGACAAACTCGCCGCCACGCTCGGCGCGCTGGCCACCGCGCTGCAAGGACGCGGTGAACAGCTCGGCCGCGACCTCACATCGTTCGACCACTACCTGACCGCGCTCGACACGCAGATGCCGACGCTGCGAAGCGACATCACGAAGCTCGCCCAGGTCCTCGACAACTACGACGGTGCCCTGCCCGACCTCACGTCCGTGCTGCGCAACCTCACCGTCACCGCGACGACGATCAGCAACCAACGCAACCAGCTCGCCGCATTCCTCGCCGACACCACCGATCTCGGCGACTCGACGCGTGCGTTCCTCGACAACTACGGCGACCGCATCATCCAGCTCGGCACGGTAAGCGCGCCGGTCCTCGGGCTGCTGGCCGCCTACTCCCCCGAGTACCCGTGCCTGCTGCAGGGCCTGGTCACCCTGCAGCCGCAGGTCGAACGCGTCTTCTCCGGCGGCGAAATGCACATCACCGTGGAGGTCACCCGCGACAACGGCGGTTACCAGCGCGGTCGCGACGACCCGGCGTACGGCGCCCACAACGGCCCGAACTGCCGGGGACTGCCACACCCGGCGGTACCGGCGCCGCAAGTACCGGTCAACGACGGCTACGACTACGGCGCGGGCCGCTCCCCCGCGCCGCTACCGGTGACGATGGCGCCCGCCGCGATGGGATTCGCCGGGACCGAGGAGGAACGCAGCCTGCTCAACCCGATCGTGGCCGGTGAAACGGGTACGCCGGTCTCCCAGGTACCCGACGTGGCCGACCTGTTGTGGGGGCCAATGCTCCGCGGGACGGTGGTGAACCTGTCATGACCGCAAACCGCGGCCGCGCCGTCGCATCACCGCTGGCCAAACTCATCGTCTTCGCGGCCGTGACGCTCGTGCTGACCGCGGCACTCGCGCAGACGCTCGGCTCCCTGTGGCCGAGCGGCACGTCATACCGAGCGCGATTCACCGACGTGACCGGCGTGCTGCCCGGCGACGACGTACGCATCGCCGGCGTCAAGATCGGGCAGATCACCGGCGTGCGGCTGGTCGGCGACACGCAGGCGGAGTTGACGTTCACCGTCGACAAACAGGTGCCGCTCCCGGCGAGCGTGCACGCCACGATCCGCTACCGCAACCTCATCGGGCAGCGCTACCTCGCGCTCACCGAAGAGCCCGGCACCGGTAGGCGGCTTCCGGCCGGCGGGCTCATCCCCCGGTTGCAGACGACGCCGGCGCTGGATCTGACCGTGCTGTTCAACGGCTTCCGACCGCTGTTCACGGCGCTGACCCCGCAGGACGTCAACTCCCTCGCGTACGAGATCATCCAGGTGCTGCAAGGCGAGGGCGGCACGGTCACCGACCTGCTGCAACACACCGCGTCGTTGGCCACCACGCTCGCCGACCGCGACGCCGTGATCGGGCACGTCATCACAAACCTGAACACCGTGCTGTCCACACTGGACCAGCACCGCAACGACCTATCGACGACGATCGCGCAGCTGCAGCAGTTCATCTCCGGGTTGGCCGCCGACCGGGTGGCGATCGGCTCGGCCGTGCAGAACATCGGCGGCCTCACCTCCGCGACCGCGTCACTGCTGGGTCAGGTACGCCCGGACCTCGCGGCCGATCTGACCGGCCTGACGTCGCTGTCGGGCATCCTGAGCACCAACGGCGCCGTCATCGACCGCACACTGTCGAAGCTTCCCGGTCAGTACGAGGCGCTGACCGGCACCGCGTCGGATGGCTCCTGGTTCAACTTCTTCATGTGCGGCTTCGACGGGCAGGTACGGGTGCCGAAGGTCGGCTCTGTCAACGCGGCCGAGTTCAGTGCACCATCAGCGCGGTGCTCCACGGGTGGCGGCCGATGAAGCTTCCCCTGCACCGACGCTGGCCGGCGATCACCGGCCTGATTGGCCTGGCCGTGATTGGCGCCCTGGTGCTCGGCGCGTTCCACGTCGACGATCTGCCGATCATCGGTGGCGGCACGGGCTACGCCGCCGCATTCCGCGACGCCAGCGGCCTCGCGCCCGGCAATGAGGTACGCGTCGCCGGTGTCAAGGTCGGCAAGGTTAGCGGCATCGGCCTGGCCCGCGAGGGACAGCAGGCCTATGTACGCGTCGAGTTCCGCATCGACGACCACGGGCTCCGGCTAGGCAGCGACACCGATGCCGCTATCCGGATCAAGACGGTCCTCGGCCAAAAGTACCTGGCCCTGGCACCGGCCGGAACACGCCCGCTGCGGGCCGGCGCACAGATCCCGCTGGATCACACCGCCTCACCGCTGGACGTCGTCGACGCCGTCAACGGCTTGGCCGACACACTCGACCACATCGACACCACCCAGTTGGCGCAGGCTTTCACCGTGCTGTCGCAGACATTCGCGAACACGCCGGCCGCGGTACACGCCAGCCTGTCCGGACTGTCCCGGCTCACCGGCTCGATCGCGTCCCGCGACACCGAACTGCGCGAATTGCTGA
>DATCXD010000295.1:0-9153 GCA_036566005.1 Micromonosporaceae bacterium
CCACGCCCGGGGTCGCGGGCCGACCGGATGTCACACCCGCGTGCCATCGACACACTCAAGACCGTCGCCCAGATCCACGGCGTGTGCGTCCGACCGATCGTGCTGCGCCGCACCGACCGCGACAGCGGACAGACCGACATCATCGAAGTCCCCTGCGGCGCCACATTGGCCGCCAAATGCAAGCCGTGCGCCGAGAAGGGACGCAGGCGGCGGATTCAGCAGATCCGGGAAGGGTGGCACCTCGACACCGAACCCACCGTCCCCGTTAAACCCGCCGGAGACGACGTGCTCGAGCTCGTCCGGCTGCGGGCTCACCTCGAGTTCGAACGGAACGAGGCCGAACGCACCGCCCAATGGGCACACGTCGCCGACCTGGACGAGGGCATCACCGACGTGGACGAGGCGATCGCCGCCACTGGCCTGCGTGGCCATCTCACCCCGGAATCTCGCACTCCGAAACCACGCAAGACCCGGTCGACCCGGCGGCGTAACGACACACCCGAACTACCGCGCCTGCCCGTCGAAAATCGCACGGTTGGCCGCGCCTTTACCGGGCGTGCCGGCAAGGCGCACCGGCCGTCCATGCTCTTGACGCTGACCCTCGGGTCGTACGGGCCGGTGCACACCTGCCAACGACGCGGTACCGCGCTCATGACGTGTGGCTGCGGCGTGCTGCACGGGCAGCGCGACGACATCCTCGGCACACCGCTGGACCCCGACAGCTACGACTACCGCCGGGCCGCGCTGGATGCCATCCACTTCGCCCGCGTGATGGACCGATTCTGGCAGAACCTGCGCCGGGCGGTCGGCTGGAAGGTCCAATACGCCGGCGCCGTCGAACTACAGAAACGGCTCGCACCCCACGCCCACTACACGATCCGCGGCGCCATCCCACGCAAACTGCTCCGCCAGGTCGCCGCCGCCACCTACCACCAGGTCTGGTGGCCACCCTTCGACGAGCAGCTGTACAGCGTGGACCGGCCGCCCGTGTGGGACCCCGACAGCACCCGCTACGTCGACCCGAAGACCGGCCAACCGCTACCCCCGTGGCTCGAAGCCACCACTGCGATCGCGGACGATGCCGACCCGGCCTACGTCGCGCGGCTCGGGTCGATCGACCCCCGCGAAATGCGCGGCGTCGAAGCCGGCACCAAAGATGCCGAACGCGCCATCCGCTACGTCACCAAGTACGTCACCAAGAACCTGGCCGACACCGCCGCACCGCGCGGCGAGCACGCCCGGGCGCACTTCGACCGGCTCCACACCGAACTCGCGATCCTGCCCTGTTCACCGTCATGTGCGAACTGGCTCCTCTACGGCGTCCAACCCGACCACGCGAAGCCCGGCCTCGTCCCGGGCCGCTGTACCGGCAAAGTCCACCAGGCCGACACCCTCGGCTTCACCGGCCGCCGCGTACTCATTTCCCGCAACTGGTCCGGCAAAACCCTCACCGACCACCGCCACGACAACCACACCTGGGTCAAAGCCATCCTCGCCGGCCACCTCGCCGACGGCAGCGACGACCAGGCCGACGAGGCCAACCGGCCCGGCCGGTACACCTTCGAACACGCCCGACCCGACGACCCCGACGTACCACCTCTGCAATACCGGCTCCTGCGAACCGTCCACCAGCGCATCGCCTGGAAAGAAGCCCTCGCCAAAGCACGCGCCAGAACCAGCAACGCTGTTCCGGCAACACAAGATCCGCCCACATCGTCGATCGCCGCCTAAGCCCGGAAGGAATGACTGATGGAGAAGTACCTGACCATTGACGAGGCGGCCGGCGTGCTTGGTATGAGCCCGCGTTATGTCCGGCGGCTCGTGTCGGAACGGCGAATCGCGTTCTACCGCCTGGGTCGCAGCGTGCGTTTGGCGGAGACCGATCTTCAGGAGTACGCACGGTCCGGGCGGGTTGAGCCGATCACGCGAGCCTCTGTATGGGCCGGCATGCGCGGGGTGGCCTGATGCCAAACAGGCATGGCCATCGGCGTTTCGGAAGTCTCCGCAAGCTGCCATCGGGGCGCTGGCAAGCCCGGTATCCCGGTCCTGATGGGCTGATGCGAACAGCGCCAGAGACGTTCGCTCGAAGGGCTGAGGCGGAGCGCTACCTGACGTTGGTCGAAGCGCAACTCGCCCGGCATGAGTGGATCGATCCGGATCGGGCGAAGATCCTTCTCCGCGACTATGCCGAGCGTTGGATCGCGCATCGACCGCAGCTCCGTCCCCGTACCGTCCACCTGTACACCTGGCTGCTCGGCAAGTACGTCACTCCATACCTCGGGGGAGTGCAGCTTGGGCGGCTCGATACTGCGATGGTTCGTGAGTGGCGTGCGCGGCTTATCGAGTCTGGCGTTTCGGAGACGATGGCCGCGAAGGCATACCGGTTGCTGCGAGCCGTCCTGATGACGGCGCTGAAGGAAGATGAGCTGATCCGTACAAATCCGTGCCGCATCCCGGGTGCTGATCGGGAGTCGCCGGCCGAGCGTCCGGTCCTGACCGTTGGTGAGCTTCTTGCCCTGGTCGCGGAAATGCCGGACCGGTACCGGGCCTTGGTTCTCCTCACGACGTTTGCGAGTCTGCGGTGGGGCGAGGCGATTGCGCTACAGCGTCGCGATGTCGATCTCGATGGCGGTGTGATCCATATTCGTCAGGCGTTTGTCGAGGTACGTGGACGCGGGTTCGTTCTCGGTCCGCCGAAGTCGCGGGCCGGTCGACGCGTTGTGGCGCTGCCGCAGGCGGTCGTTCCGGCGTTGCGCCGTCATCTCGCTGCGTATGCAGGCCAGGAACCCGACTCATTCGTGTTCACGGGCCCGACCGGAACGACGATCTGGCGCGGCAACTTCAACAAGCTCGTGGGCTGGAGGGCGGCAACGACAAGGCTCGGCTATCCGAATCTGCACTTTCACGACCTGCGCCACACCGGCAATACCCTGGCGTCGCGGACGGGAGCGAGTCTGCGTGACCTCATGACGAGGATGGGACACGACAGTCCTCGCGCCGCATTGATCTACCAGCACGCCAGTCGTGAGGCTGATCGCGCGATCGCGAAGGCGGTGGACGCCGCGGTGCGGCAGGCTCAGAAGCGGGCCCCTCGCAACGGGCGTGGGGTCAGCGACAAGGGCTCGCCAGACTTCCCGGGCGTCGCTGGCTAATGGCACGTCAGGGCAAAACGATCACTGCGCCACATCGCCCGAGAATCTGATCTTGGCTCGGGCCTGGCACTTCGAGGTGGAGCGGGTGACGGGAATCGAACCCGCACTGTCAGCTTGGGAAGCTGATGTTCTGCCATTGAACTACACCCGCGAGCGCCATCACTGTACCTAATGTCGTCGGTGCCTGCACGGGCCGTAGGCGCGGGTCACGACGGGGGCTGGCGGCCTGCCCAAGGTCATGTCCCACCACTAGGCTCGGGTGCCATGACCGACGAGAAGACCCCTGCTCCTGGGACCGACAAGCCATCGGACGACCGGGACAAAGACGACCGGGACAAAGCGGCACCCGGCGTCGCCCCGGAGCTCCAAGACGATCTTGTCACGACCCACCACTCGATCACCATCGATGGCGAGTCGCTTGCCTACACGGTGACGGCGGGGCGCGTCGTCCTGCGTACCGAGGAATCCAAGGACGACAAGTTTGACGGCGCGCAACCGAAGGCCGAGGTCTTCGTCGTCGCCTACACCCTCGACGGCGCGGACGCGACGTCGAGGCCGGTGACGTTCGCGTTCAACGGTGGCCCCGGCTCGTCGAGCGTGTGGCTGCATCTCGGGCTGCTGGGTCCGCGACGGGTCAACATGGGCGACGCCGGCGCGCTGCTGCCGCCGCCCTATGGCCTGGTGGACAACGAGCAGACCCTGCTCAGGCACTCCGATCTGGTCTTCATCGACCCGGTTTCGACCGGATACTCGCGCGCCGTCAAGGGCGGCCAGGCCAAAGACTTCCACGGGTACGAGGGGGATGTCGCCTCCGTCGGCGAAATGATCCGGCTGTGGACCTCACGCAACGGACGGTGGCTGTCCCCGAAGTATCTGTGCGGCGAGTCGTACGGGACGACGCGGGCGGCCGCGTTGTCGCGCTATCTGCAGGAGCGCAGCGCCATGTATCTCAATGGCCTGATGCTGATCTCAACCATCCTGGACTGGGGCAGCTCGCACTTTTCGGGCAACAACGACGACGCGTACGTGATGTATCTGCCGACGTACGCGGCGATCGCCCACTACCACGGCAAGCACGGCGACCGGCCGCTGCGCGACGTGCTCGATGAGGCGGAAGCGTTCGCCGAGCGGGACTACCCGTGGGCGCTGCAGCGGGGCGTACGCCTGACCGACTCCGAGCGTGCCCAGGCAGTCACCAAGCTCGCGGCGCTGACCGGTCTGACCGAGGACTACGTCGACCGGGTCGACCTGCGGCCGGAACACGTCCGGTTCTTCACCGAGGTGCTCCGGGACCGGCGCCGTACGGTGGGTCGGCTCGACGGCCGGTTCCTGGGCTGGATGGCTGACTACGGACGGGAGCGGTTCGAGAACGACCCGTCGATGGACGCGATCATGGGACCGTACAGCGCGGCGTTCAACCATTACGTACGGGCCGAGCTCGAATACGCCAGCGACCTTACGTACGAGGTGCTGACCGATCGGGTGCGGCCGTGGTCGTTCAAGGAGTTCGAGGGCGAGCACATCTTCGTGGCCGACAAGCTCGCCGCCGCGATGCGGACGAATCCGGCCATGCGCGTATACGTGGCCTGTGGCTTCCACGACGGAGCGACGCCCTACTACGCGGCCGAGCACACGTTCGCGCACCTGGAGATCCCGGCCGAGTTGCACGACAACATCGAGTTCGCCTACCACGAGGCCGGCCACATGATGTACGTCCACGAGCCGAGCCGGCTCGCACAGTCGCAGCAACTCGCGTCGTTCGTCTCCGCCGACTGAGCGGCCGACTGAGCGGCCGACGGGCGATGAGACGCACCGAAGGACCGGTGCATCCGCTCGCAAACCGGTCGAACCGCCAGGTCGACGAGGTGTCTCGCGCCCCGAACCAACCGCACGGCCTATAAGTCCGCAGGTGCACAATCCGGCATGCTGGACGTCGGATGGCCATGAAACTTCACGTGTCGGGTCGACGCCCGATGAGCCCCGAATCCCGTGCCGGCATCGGCGCGGCCATTGCGCTGCTCGTCGTGATCGCCGCGGTGGAGGTGGCCGACGGCTCGGATGCGCACTACATCGGCCTCTACGCGGCGGTTCCGTTCCTTGCGGCCGCCTTCGCGTCGTGGCCCGCGATTGTCGCGGTCGGTGGGCTTGCCGCGGTGGTCGGTGCGGTCTTCGGCATGTACGGCACCGTGCCGACCGGTCCGACCGTGGTGAACGTCGTCGGGATCGTGTTGGCCACCGGCATCGCGGCCGCGATCGGCACGGTGCGCGCACGCCAGGCCGAGCGAATGGTCGAATTGTCCCGGTTGGCGAGCGTGGCCCAGGCGGCCGTGCTGACCCCGATCGGTCCACGGGTCGGGCCGCTGGCCGTGGCCGGCCGCTACATCTCGGCGAGTGCCGCGGCCGACATCGGCGGCGATCTCTACGAGGCGGTCGACACGCCGTACGGCGTTCGGATGATCATCGGCGACGTACGGGGCAAGGGCCTTGACGCCGTACGCGTGGCCAGCATCGTGCTCGGGTCCTACCGGCACGTGGCGTTCGAGCGACCGGACCTCGCGACGATCGTGTCCGACCTCGACCGAGCCGTAGCTCGCTCGGTCGGCGACGAGGATTTCGTGACCGTGGCGCTGACCGAGGAGCGCGGCGGCACCTTGACGATCGTGAACTGCGGACACCCGCCGCCGCTGCTGCTCCGCCACGGCGAGGTGATCCCGTTGGAACCGCCGATGAATGCGCCGCCGCTCGGTTTCATGCCGGTCGTGAAGCCGCGGGTCGACCGGCTGGAGCCAGGCGACCGGATCCTGCTCTACACCGATGGGCTTGCCGAGGCTCGCCGGGAGGGCGACTTCTTCCCGATCGGCGATCGGGCCTGGGGTCTGCTCGGTCACGGTACCGTCGCCGATGGCCTCGCCTCGCTGGAAAGCGCATTGATGCAGTGGGTCGAGGGTCGGCTAGACGACGACATCGCGCTCGTGTTGATGGAGTATGCCGGCGCGCCGCCGGTCAAATCCGTACCCAGTTGGGAAGTTGGCGCCGATATCCGGCAGTGAGCGGCCGCAGACCCGGAGCACCGCACAAGCCCAGCACGGCAGAAGCCCGCACGAACCCGTGCGGGCTTCCTCGGTCACTGCCTCCAGTCGATCGTGATCAGCCCTGCGGGCCACCCACGATCGTGACCGCCGACGCGGTCGTTGGCCCCGAACCGGCCGACGTGTCGGTGGCGCGGTGCCGACCGGTATACCCCCGCGGATACTTCGGTGTGAACACCGCCCCGAACAACCTTGAGATCACTGAGATCCTCCCCGGATATACGTGCCGGAACGGTCATTACCCCGCCCCGTGAACGACCTCTCAACGACGATCGACCGAGTTGGTTATGCGGGTCGGGCAGATATTTTCGTCGTGTTTATGACGGTGGCCGATGTGTGAGCGCCACCACAGCGGGCGGCCGGCTGCGGCGCATAACTTGTCTAAGTTACTGACGGGTAATACAGTGGAATTACTCGTCAGTAACCTAATGACGGATCGTCCGCGACCTCCCGGGGGCTTTGAAAGATGAGCCACTACAAGACCAACCTGCGCGACCTTGAGTTCAATCTTTTCGAGGTGTTCGGCGTCGACAAGCTGTTGGGCAGCGACGCGTACCCGGATATCGATGTGGACACGGCCCGCAGCGTGCTCGCGGAGACCGCGCGGATGGCCCGCGACGATCTCGGCGCGAGCTACCTCTCCACCGACCGCGAGCCGCCGGTTTTCGACCCGGCCACCCACTCGGTCGTCATGCCGGATGCGTTCAAGAAGTCGTTCGAGTCGTTTATGGACGCCGAGTTCTGGCGCATGGATCTGCCCAGCGGCCTCGGCGGTACGCCGGCGCCACGCGCGTTGTGGTGGGCGTTCGCCGAGATGGTCCTCGGTTCGAACGCGCCGATCTGGATGTACGCGTCGGGCCCGTCGTTCTCGACCACGCTGTGGCGCGAGGGTACGGACGAGCAGAAGCGCTGGGCGAAGCTTTTCGCCGAAAAGCGGTGGGGTTCCACGATGGTGCTCACCGAACCGGATGCCGGCTCCGACGTGGGCGCCGGCCGGACGAAGGCGATCCCGCAGGCGGACGGCTCGTGGCACATCGAGGGCGTGAAGCGCTTCATCACCAGCGCCGAGCACGACCTGTCCGACAACATCATCCACTACGTGCTGGCACGCCCGGTCAATACGCCCGGAGCCGGCGGGCCCGGCACGAAGGGCCTGTCGCTCTTCGTCGTGCCGAAGTTCCACTTCGACGCCGAGACTGGCGAACTGGGCGAGCGCAACGGCGTCTTCGTCACGAACGTCGAGCACAAGATGGGTCTCAAGGCGTCGACCACGTGCGAGCTGACGTTCGGCGAGCATGGCGTGCCGGCCCAAGGTTGGCTGCTCGGCGACGTACACGACGGCATCCGGCAGATGTTCCTCATCATCGAATACGCACGGATGATGGTCGGCACGAAGGCCATCGCCACACTGTCGACCGGCTACCTGAACGCGCTGGAGTATGCGAAGGCCCGGGTACAGGGCGCCGATCTCGCCCGCCAGGGCGATAGGACCGCGCCGCGGGTGACGATCACGCATCACCCCGATGTCCGTCGATCGCTGATGCTGCAGAAGGCGTACGCCGAGGGCCTGCGCGCCTTGGTCTGCTACACGGCGTCCTGGCAGGACGGCCTCAAACTCGCCGAACTCTCCGGTGACTCCGCCGCTGCCGAGACGGCGAAGCGGGTCAACAACTTCCTGCTGCCGATCGTCAAGGGAGCCGGCTCGGAGCGGGCGTACGAGCTGCTCGGTCACGAGTCGCTGCAGACGTTCGGCGGCTCCGGGTTCCTGCAGGACTACCCGGTGGAGCAGTATGTCCGGGATGCGAAGATCGACACGCTGTACGAAGGAACGACGGCCATCCAGAGCCTCGATCTCATCTTCCGGAAGATCGTGAAGGATCGTGGCGTCGGCCTCGGTACGGTCGCGGCCGAGATCCAGGCATTCATCGATGCCGGCGACGAGTACACCGAGCCGGCGGCTCCGGGTGAGGAAGCCGCCGACGGTCGGCTCAAGGACGAGCGGATCGCGCTCGGCAAGGCGCTTGGCGAGGCGTCCCGGATGGTCGGCACGCTGACAGACTGGATCATGGCGTCGCAGAACGATCCGCGCGAGCTCTACAAGGTCGGGCTGACGTCGCGTCGCGTGCTCCTGGCCCTCGGCGATCTGCTGGTCGGCTGGCTCCTGCAGCGGCAGGCTTCGGTCGCGCTGGCGGCGCTGGCTGGCGACGGCGTCACGGACACCGATCGTGCGTTCTACCTGGGCAAGGTGGCAGTGGCCAAATTCTTCGCGCACGAAGTGTTTCCCCGGCTCGGGGCCGACCGTCGCATCGTCGAGTCGACGACCCTCGACCTGATGGACGCCGACGAGGACGTGTTCTGACGCGCCGGCGTTCGGGCCCGCGCCGATCGGCGGTTCCTGGATCGCGGTCAGCTGCAGGGAACGGGCTCGAGCAGGTCAGCGGTCGGTTGATTCGTGGGGAACTTCAACGTCACCGACGCGGTGTTGTCGGTGTCGAGTGAGTCGGTCCCGGTCGGCGAAATCGTCATCGTGAACTTCACGTTGTGGCCGGGCCACGCGCTGGCGCTGAACGCCTGCCCACCCGTACGGGCGGTGAAGGTCTTGGGCAGCGTGGCCGTCGTCCCCGTGGTGTTGTAGTTGTCGGCGTCGTTGCTCATCCGCCACGGCACCGGGCCGGCCGGATCCGGGCCGGTGTGGTCGATGGTGAACTCGACGTTGACGAAGAGCTCACCGATCTGGTCGGTGTCCCATGCGCAGGTTCCGGTCGCCGCCACGTGATAGTCGTTGGCTGGATAGGTGGCCGAGCTGTGGCTCGCCGACGGCATTGGCGACGGGCTGGCGCTGGTGGATCCGCCGTGGCTGCCGCTGCTGTGGGTTGACCCGTGACTCGTGCCAACGCTCGGCACCGGGCTGA
>DATCXD010000312.1:0-3757 GCA_036566005.1 Micromonosporaceae bacterium
CCGGTCTCCTCGCGCCCGGTCTCCTCGCGTCCGGTCCGGCCGGCGTGCCCATGAACCCGATGCCCACCGGACCGAATCCGTCCGGACCTGCGTCCGGGCCACCGGTGTCGTCGCCGTCGGCGCCGGGGTCACCGGCGTCGATGCTTGGCTCGCCCTCGTCGACCGTGTACCAGGCCGGTTCCACGCCAACGCAGGCGATTCCGGCCGCCAGCCTGCCGAGTTCAACGCTCGGTGGAGCGCCGAAGGAGGCGTACCGCGCCCGTCGGTCCGGGATCGCCGGGCTTCTCGGCACCGTGGCGGTCGTGGTCGAGGTCCTGGTGCTGGTCAAGGTCCTGATCGATTCGGTCGCCGCGCACCCGACGGATACCGGCGGCGTGCTTGCCGGCGTGTTCGCCTTGTGTGGCGTACCCATGATCGCGTTTGGTCTCTATGGCCTCGCGACCGGAGCGGCCATCGCGGGCGGTCCGCATGTGGGCCGGGCGTGGCTGCGCACGCCACTGGCGTACCTGCCGGTCGGCCTCATCCTCATCCTCGCCGCCGGCCTCGCGGTCTGACCCGGCTGACGGTCTGACCCGGCTGGCGGGCTGACCCGGCTGGCGGTCGGACCGATTCGGGCCCACCGGGCTTAACGCGTACACTTAGCTATCGCGGCCACCGTGAGGTGGTCGACTTCGCGCGCCCTCGACCCAACGACGTCCTCGAATGCGGACATCGCGGATCACACGGCGGTCGTCCTGGTCCCGATCTTGCGTCGGGTGGTCGGCCGGCATCGGGCGCCAGGCGGCGGGCCGACCGGCCGGCCGGACAACCAGGACCAGGGAGTATCAGACAGACATGGCCGTCGTAACCATGCGGCAGCTGCTGGAGAGCGGTGTCCATTTCGGGCACCAGACCCGGCGCTGGAACCCCAAGATGAAGCGCTTCATCTTTGCCGAGCGCAACGGCATCTACATCATCGACCTGCGCCAGAGCCTCGACTACATCGAGAAGACGTACGAGTTCGTCAAGAACACCGTCGCCGCGGGCGGCAGCGTGCTGTTCGTCGGCACGAAGAAGCAGGCCCAGGAGGCGATCGCCGAGCAGGCGTCGCGGGTGGGCATGCCCTACGTCAACCACCGCTGGCTCGGCGGGATGCTGACCAACTTCCAGACCGTGCACAAGCGCCTACAGCGCATGAAGGAGCTGGAGTCGCTTGAGCTGACCGGCACGGCCCAGGGCTACACGAAGAAGGAAACCCTGCAGCTGTCGCGGGAGAAGACCAAGCTCACGCGCACGCTCGGCGGTCTGCGCGACATGCAGAAGACGCCGGCCGCGGTGTGGATCGTCGACACCAAGAAGGAGCACATCGCCGTCGACGAGGCCCGCAAGCTGGGCATCCCGGTCATCGCGGTGCTGGACACGAACTGTGACCCGGACGAGGTCGACTTCCCGATCCCGGGCAATGACGACGCGATCCGCTCGGCGGCGCTGCTCACCCGGGTCATCGCGGACGCGGTGGCGGCCGGCCTGATCGCACGGTCCGGTAAGGGCCGCGGCGACGACAAGCCCGAGCCGGGCACCGTCGGCACCGACGAGCCGCTGGCCGAATGGGAGCAGGAGTTGCTCGCTCCCGCTGGTGCTGCCGAAGCTCCGGCTGCGTCCGAGTCCTGATTTCGTGTTCCGGCT
The DNA here is from genome assembly GCA_036566005.1 of Micromonosporaceae bacterium. GTDB lineage: Bacteria > Actinomycetota > Actinomycetes > Mycobacteriales > Micromonosporaceae > DASQPR01. The sequence goes on from DATCXD010000312.1 coordinate 1,666, forward strand.
GCCTTAGCCACTCTGGGCGGTCAGGCTTGATCCCGACGTGGCTAAGGCAGCCGGAACACCGGACTTTGGCTGCGGTCCGCGCGGCACCACGAGCTGCGAGCCTTTGGGTGGGCTTGGGCTTCGTCGTGGGCCTGGAATAGATCGATGGGTACGGCCGTTAGTCGGCCGGGAACATCTGGTAATCGACAAAATCGATTGACGATATCGAGAGAGACGAGATGGCGAACTACACCGCTGCGGACGTCAAGAAGCTCCGGGAGCTCACCGGCTCCGGGATGATGGACTGCAAGAACGCGCTCGTGGAGGCGGACGGCGACTTCGACAAGGCCGTGGAGATCCTCCGCGTGAAGGGCGCCAAGGATGTCAACAAGCGTGCCGGGCGTACGGCCGCGAACGGTCTTGTCGCCCACTCCGGCAACGCGCTGCTCGAACTGAACTGCGAGACCGACTTCGTGGCGAAGAACGATGACTTCATCGCGCTCGCCCAGCAGATCGTCGAGCACGTCGCGGCGAGCAAGCCGGCCGGCGTTGATGCGCTGCTGGCCTCAACGCTCCCCGACGGCCGTACGGTGGCCGCCATGGTCGAGGAGCAGTCGGCGAAGATCGGCGAGAAGCTGGTCGTCAACCGGTTCGCCGTGCTGGACGGCCCAGTCGCGGTCTACCTTCACCGCAAGGCCGCGGATCTGCCGCCGCAGGTCGGCGTGATGATCGCGTACGCCGGAAAGGAATCGGACGAGGCCTCGCTGGACGACGCGCGTGGCATCGCGATGCAGGTCGCCGCGATGCGGCCAAAGTACGTCACGCGGGACCAGGTGCCGGCCGACGTGATCGAGACCGAGCGCCGCGTCGCCGAGGAGACCGCCAAGGCCGAGGGCAAGCCCGAAGCCGCGATGTCCCGGATCGTCGACGGTCGCGTCAACGCCTACTGCAAGGACTTCGTCCTGCTGGAGCAGGCATCGGTGCAGGACCAGAAGAAGTCGGTCAAGCAGGTGCTCGCGGAGACCGGGCTGACGGTCAAGACGTTCGCACGCTTCGAGGTCGGCCAGGCCTGACGGGCGGACGAGAGCAACGGAGCGAGGAGGTCAGCGGCGGAGATCGTCGCGGCCTCCTCATTGCACGTCCGGGATCATTGCATGTCCGGGCCCGCTCGCTAGCTTTCGGGGCACCGGCGTCGTGCCCAATCACGGTGACTTTGCGGTTGTTTCGACGGTTGTATCTGGAATGGCAGCGGCAACCGGGTGGGTGCCGCTGCGGGTGGGAGGTCGGCGTGGCACATTTAGGTACCGCCTTCACAGGGGTTCGCGAGTATCACCGGGAGGTGCGATGAGCAGTACGGCAGCGCAGACAGCGCCGGTAACAAGGCCGGAGGGCCGGCCCCGCCGTGTCGTCCTCAAGCTGTCGGGCGAGGTCTTCGGTGGTGGCTCCATCGGCGTGGACCCCGACGTCGTCCAGCTGATCGCGCGGCAGATCGCACGCGTCGTGCGGCAGGGCGTACAGGTTGCCGTCGTCGTCGGTGGTGGCAACTTCTTCCGCGGCGCCGAGTTGCAGCGGCGGGGGATGGACCGGCCGCGCGCCGACTACATGGGCATGCTCGCCACCGTGATGAACTGCCTTGCGCTGCAGGACTTCCTGGAGAAGGTCGGCATCGAGACGCGCGTACAGACCGCGATCAACATGGCGCAGGTCGCGGAGCCGTACATCCCCCGGCGGGCTATCCGCCATCTGGAGAAGGGCCGCGTGGTGATCTTCGGGGCCGGCGCCGGCATGCCCTATTTCTCGACCGATACCGTCGCCGCCCAGCGTGCACTTGAGATCCACGCCGACATCGTGCTGATGAGCAAGAACGGCGTCGATGGCGTATACACCGCCGATCCGCGTACCGACCCAACCGCCCGTAAGCTGGATACGGTGACGTTCGATGATGCCATCGGCGGTGACCTCCGGGTCATGGACACGGCAGCGCTCGCTCTCTGCCGCGACAACAAGCTGCCGATGCTCGTGTTCGGTTCGGATGGGCCGGACACCCTCGTCCGTGCCATCAGCGGCGAGCAGATCGGCACCCTGATCACCGCGAACTGAACATCGGGCAACC
>DATCXD010000319.1:0-5458 GCA_036566005.1 Micromonosporaceae bacterium
GCGGTCGTGTTCCTGTGGCAGCCGCCGCACTTCTATGCGCTCGCGATCAAGTTCAAGGACGACTACGCGCGGGCCGGGATTCCGATGCTGCCCGTCGTCGCCTCCGCCCGCCGCGTCGGCGTGGAGACCGTCATCTACAGCTGGCTCACCGTGGCCGCTTCGCTCGCGCTCTGGCCGTTCGGGATGACGCCGCTCTATGGCCTCACCGCCCTCGGCACGGGGATAGCGCTGCTCGTCGAGGCCCATCGCCTCTACGCTCGGGCGCGCCGGGGCGAGCGGATCAAGCCGATGCGGCTGTTCCACTGGTCGACGACGTACCTGACGCTCGTCTTCGTCGCGGTGCTGGTGGACGCGCTCATTCAGGCCCGCTGAGCCAGTCGCGGTCCGTCCGGCTCGCGCTCGCCTTCATGGGTACGGCACCCGACACGTCCGTACCCGTCGGCCGTTGAATGAAGCGCCGGGCCGAAATCGGCCGCGGAGCTATCGCACGGTTTGAAGGCTGTGGTATAGAAACGCCGAGGTCGTCGTTGGCGTGGCGGAACCGTCCGACAGCTGACAGTCGGTGCCGGATTTGCCGGGAAGTTATGTCAGCTAAAGGCTCAGATATCCCGCTATGACATGGATCCGATTCATGTTTACGGTCAGTAACGATCGTCACAAAGTCGTAAACGTCGGCGGCTACCGCACCCGCGGTCTGCCTAGGCTGTGACTCATGGCAGATGGTTCCGACGCAATGTTGACCGCCGACGCATCCGAGACGACCGACTCACCGGCGAACATCGCCGCCGGCATGAAGACGTTCGCCACGGTGCACGGCGGCGCACGTGCGGTCATTGAGTACGTCGGCCGACGCGGCGCACGAATCGTCCTCGTGGGGGAGGACGGTGAATGGGCCGACTACTTCGCCTCCGGCACGGATACGGCGCGCAGCGCATGCACGGAGGCTGGGGTCGACGTAGACAACGAATGGGAGCGCGAGCTCATCGAGCAGATGCGCCCGAGCAACGACCTGTGGCGCTCGATGAGCCGCCGCATTCTCGCTCGGTAGCCAAGGGGGCAAGCACACAACCGATCGAACGGCACTATCCATGCGACCCGGGGCGGCACGCCCCGGGTCGCCCGTGTTCGACGATTGCCTACCATGGCCGCCATGACGGCCCCCATCGCGTTGGTGACGTGCGCCGCCGTCGCCGATCTCGACTCCGACGATCGACTGGTGCTCGCACCGCTCGCCGCACTCGGCTGCCCGGCGGACGCGGTCATCTGGGACGACCCAGCGGTCGACTGGGATCGGTATCGGCTCGCCGTGTTGCGATCCCCGTGGGACTACGTGCCGCGCCGCGACGAGTTTGTCGCCTGGGCCGCGGCGACACCGCGGCTGGCGAATCCGGCGTCGGTGGTCGTCTGGAACACGGACAAGCGCTACCTGGCCGAGTTGGCCGCCGCGGGCGTAACGGTGGTTCCGACGGTCTGGGTCGAACCGGGCGACCACTGGACCCCGCCGGATGCGGGCCACTGGGTCATCAAGCCGTCGATCGGCGCCGGCAGCAAGGACACCGGGCGCTACGACATGGCGCTCTCGCCGCACCGCGAGCAGGCGGTGGCGCACGTGCAGCGATTGCAGGCCGCCGGCCGCGCGGTCATGGTGCAGCCGTACCTGGACGCTGTTGACACCGACGGGGAGACAGCGTTGATGTTCGTGGGCGGCGAGTTCAGCCATGCGATTCGGAAGGGTCCGCTGCTCGATGGGCCGGATCTCGGCGTGGACGGCCTCTACAAGCCGGAGACGATCACGGTACGCAAGCCGTCGGCGGCCGAGCGGGCGTTGGCCGAACGCGTGTTGGCGTCCCTGCCGACGGCTTTGCCGCCGCCGCTTTACGCGCGGGTCGACCTGATCCCGGGTCCGACCGGCGACCCGATGTTGATCGAACTCGAGTTGACCGAGCCGTCGCTGTTCTTGGGCTTCGCGGACGGGGCGGCGCAGCGGTTCGCCGAGGCGATCGCGGCCGCGGCGAAGATCGCCTGATCGATCCGCACGGACAGCGTCAGACGCGTTCGGTGGATCGAGTCGACGGGGCCGGCACGACGATCGTGGCGCCCGCGTCACCGGTGCCCGGCACGGCCGACCGCACCCGGGCCAGCAGCGTCAACGCGGCCACGAGCACCAGGCACGCGCCGAGCATGTGTGCACCGACCAGGATGACGGGCAGATGCGTGAAGTACTGCACGAACCCGATCGCTGCCTGCGCCGCCTCCACGAGGATCAGCACACCGGCCGCGCGTACGGTCCGGGCCGGCGCGCCGGACGCGCGCAGCGCGAACCACGCCGCGACGGACAGGCCGATCAGCAGCATGACGAGGTCGGCATGGAGCTGCGCGACCATTGCCGGGTCGAGGCCGGTCCGGTGGGCCTTCTCGTCGCCGGCATGTGGCCCGCTGCCGGTGACGATCGTACCGACGGCCAGCACCGCCGCCGTGGTCCCGACGATTACCCAGGCCAACCCCTGCACGGCGCCGTGCGCGGGCGCGTCGGTGCGCGTCGGTCGGCTCCGGATCCACAACTCGTACGCGGCGGCGATGATCGCGCAGGACAGCAGGAAGTGGCACGCAACGAGCCACGGGTTCAGATCGGTGAGAACGGTCAACCCACCGAGAATCGCTTGCGCCGGAATGCTCGCCAGGACGGCGACCGACCAGCCGATGCGGCCGCGCCGTCCGGCATCGCCGCGGTCGCGCTGGAGCCACGCCACGATCACGCAGGCCACCGCGAGAACGCTCACGACGAACGTCAACGTACGGTTGGTGAACTCGATCTCGCCGTGATAACCCCGGGCGGCCGTGGTGACGTAGGAGCCGTCGGTGCACCGGGGCCAGGTCGGGCAGCCGAGCCCGGAACCGGACAAACGCACCGCTCCGCCGGTGACCACGATGCCGACGTTGGCGATCAAGGAACCGAGCGCCAGCCGGCGCAGGGTGACGGGGGCGGCGAAAAACGCATGCACCCGACGGATCGCATTCACCGCCACATGGTACGACTGGACCCTTGCGCCGCCGTTCGCGGAGCAGCCCTAGCGTGCGAATTCCATGATCGCGGTGGCGTGGATCACTGGCGGGTCCGTTTGCGCTCGTCGGCCGAAATACGTCACACTGGTGTTGTGAAAAACACGGCGGCACCCGCCGAGGCGATGCAGGTGCGGGAGCCGAAGGCACGCGAGGCCACGCTGCCCATCGTGGGCGGTGCGGATAGCCGTACCCGTGATCGGGTTGCGCAGTTGCTTCTCGCCCACGGTGCTGCCACCGCCGCGGAGCTGGGCGATGCCCTGGGCCTCAGCCCGGCCGCGATCCGCCGCCACCTCGACGCGATGTTCGATGACGGTGACGTGACCTCGCGTGAGCAGGTCATCCGCGGACAACGCGGCCGTGGACGCCCCGCCCGGGTGTTCTCGCTGACCGACGCGGCCCGGCTGCGCACTGGCACGCACACCTACGATGATCTGGCCACGTCGGCGTTGCGCTGGGTCGCCGCGCACGGCGGACCGGATGCCGTGTCGGCGTTCGCGACCGACCAGGTGGCGGCGCTCGAAGACCGGTGCCGCTCGGCCATGGAAGGCGCGGGTGACGAGCCTCTCGCCCGGGCCGAGGCACTCGCATCGGCGCTCACCGCCGAGGGCTACGCTGCATCGGCTTCGGTGATCGCTACGGGCGGCCAGCTCTGCCAGCACCACTGCCCGGTCGCGCACGTGGCGGCGGAGTTCCCGCAGCTGTGCGAGGCCGAAACGCAGGCGATCTCCAAGCTCGTCGGCACGCACGTCCAACGCCTGGCTACCATCGCGCATGGCGACGGCGTGTGCACCACGCACATCCCGGATCCACGGCACATTCCCGACGCACGCCGGGCGGCCGAGTCTCGCCGCCAAGCGACCGCCGCACCATCCACCGTGAAGACTGTGAGGACGACCATATGACCGAGCAGACCGTTACACCGCAGCTCACCCAGGACGAGCAGCTCGCCGCGCTCGGCACCTACTCGTACGGCTGGGCTGACTCGGACACCGCCGGCGCGACCGCCCAGCGAGGCCTGTCCGAGGCGGTCGTCCGCGGCATCTCGGATAAGAAGAACGAACCACAGTGGATGCTCGACCGGCGGCTGAAGGGCCTGCGGTTGTTCGACCGTAAGCCGATGCCAGCCTGGGGCGCCGATCTGACCGGGATCCATTTCGACAACATCAAGTACTTCGTACGGTCGACCGAGAAGCAGGCGGCGACCTGGGACGACCTGCCGGCCGACATCAAGAACACGTACGACAAGCTCGGCATCCCGGAGGCGGAGAAGCAGCGCCTCGTGGCCGGCGTCGCGGCCCAGTACGAGTCCGAGGTCGTCTACCACAAGATCCGCGAGGACCTCGAAGAGCAGGGCGTCATCTTCCTCGACACGGACACCGGCCTGCGCGAGCACGAGGACATCTTCAAGGAGTATTTCGGCACTGTGATCCCGGTCGGCGACAACAAGTTCGCCGCGCTGAACACGTCGGTCTGGTCCGGCGGTTCGTTCATCTACGTGCCGAAGGGCGTGCACGTCGAGATCCCGCTGCAGGCGTACTTCCGGATCAACACCGAGAACATGGGCCAGTTCGAACGTACGTTGATCATCGTCGACGAGGGCGCCTACGTGCACTACGTCGAGGGCTGTACGGCGCCGATCTACACGTCGGACTCGCTGCACTCGGCGGTCGTCGAGATCATCGTGAAGAAGAATGCGCGCTGCCGCTACACGACCATCCAGAACTGGTCGAACAACGTCTACAACCTGGTCACCAAGCGAGCCGTATGCCACGACGGCGCGACCATGGAGTGGATCGACGGCAACATCGGCTCCAAGGTGACGATGAAATACCCGTCCGTCTACATGCTCGGCGAGCACTCCAAGGGCGAGGTTCTCTCGGTCGCGATGGCCGGGGAGGGCCAGCACCAGGACGCCGGCGCGAAGATGGTGCACGCGTCGCCGCACACGTCGTCGACGATCATCTCGAAGTCGATCGCCCGCGGCGGTGGCCGGACCTCGTACCGTGGTCTCGTCCAGGTGCTGGAAGGGTCGCACCACTCGCGGTCGACGGTGAAGTGCGATGCGCTGCTCGTCGACGCGATTTCCCGCTCGGACACGTACCCCTATGTCGACATCCGTGAAGACGACGTGTCGATGGGTCACGAGGCGACCGTCTCGAAGATCAGCGACGACCAGCTGTTCTACCTGATGAGCCGCGGCATGACCGAGGACGAGGCGATGGCGATGATCGTCCGCGGCTTCATCGAGCCGATCGCCAAGGAACTGCCGATGGAGTACGCGCTCGAGTTGAACCGCCTGATCGAGCTGCAAATGGAAGGCGCTGTCGGCTGAGGCGAGCGGCCCGAGCCGCTTCGCTGGCCGCTCATCCGACCGCGCCCTCCATCTGCAGCTCGA
>DATCXD010000348.1:0-7269 GCA_036566005.1 Micromonosporaceae bacterium
CGGTTCATGCCGCGGCCACGCCCGTCGACGAGTCGGACCGCCCACGGATGGCGTTGACGGCCTGGAACACATAGAACCCGCCGGCGATCCAGTACAGGACGATCCCCCACCACGCGAGCGCCCAGCCGGAGGCGAAGAAGAACGTCGACGGACGGCCGTCGATGGCATGCGAAAGCAGCAGCACCGGGAACGCGAACAGGAGGATGAAGGTCGCGGTCTTGCCGATGTAGTGAACCGCCGGCGGGCCGTAGTTGTGGTGGCGCATCACGAGCAGGCAGACGATCATCATCGCGTCCCGCAGCAGCAGGGCGGCGGTGAACTGCCACGTCACCACCGACCGTACGGTGAACGCGATCAGCGTGGCGAGGATGTAGAGGCGGTCGGCGAGCGGATCCATCAACTCGCCGAGCCGGCTCACCTGGTTCAGCCGGCGGGCGAGATAGCCGTCCACCCAGTCACTGGAGCCGCCGACGGCCAGGACGACGACGGCGGCCACAGTCGCGTCGGTGGCCAGGAAGAGATAAAGGAACACCGGTACGCCGATGAGCCGGGCGAAGCTGATCGTGTTCGGAATGGTCACGATCCGGTCGGCGCTACCGCCCAGCGACGGCTGCGATGCAGGCTCCACGCCGCCTCCTTCAACGTTCGCGTGCGGCGTCGTCGGGGGCGGAGTCCGCACGTCCCGGTCGCGCCGCGTAGGCGGTCGATGACCGCCGACGACGCTACCAGGTGAGCCCGGCCCGAACTCCGCCGCGCCACGCTGATCGATTCGATCGCGTGCGGACAACGGAGTCCGGTGGGCGCTCAAGGCGGAGCTCAGGCCGGCCGCCAAGCCTCCGACAGCCGCACCCGCGCACCACTGCGGACGACGGCGTTGCGGTAGATCCGGCCGGACAGCCAGACGAGCAGCGGGATCAGGACAGCGATGCCGCCGACTGAGACGATCAGCTGCCACGCCGGCACGCCGCCCATCGCGATCCGCATCGGCATGAGCGTGGGCGCGAATAGCGGGATCAGCGACATCACCTTGATCAGCGGGCTGTCCGGCGCGGCCGGCAGGATCGACACCCCGAGCACGTACCCGATGATCAGGAACATCAGCACGGGGGTGACGACCGACGCCACGTCCTCCTGCCGCGAGACGAGCGCGCCCACGGCGGCGAACGCGAGGGCGTACGCAACGAAGCCGAGAAGGAACCAGGCGACGAGCCAGATGATCGTGCTGGCAGCGGCCGAGGCCCGGATCGACAGCGAACCGGTGGCGAAGCCGGCGACGACTCCGGCCACGCCGATGACGGCCACCTGGATCAGCCCGACCACTCCGATGCCGACGACCTTCCCGGCCATCAGCTGCCACGGCCGTACGGTCGCGAGCAGCAGCTCCACGACGCGGCTCGACTTCTCCTCGACGACACCCTGGGCGACCGCCTGCCCGCTGAGCATCAGCGCGAGATAGATGAGGATGCCGGCGATGATGCCGAGCACGATCTGCTGGTTGTGCTTCGGCGATGGCGGCACCAGGGACTGGACCGACACCGTCGCGCTGCTGACGGCCGCGCTGACGCGGGTCGGATCGCCGCCGAGCGCGCTGATCTGCTGGTTCAGTGCGACGCGACCGGCCAGCACCTGCAGGGCGCTGCGCATGTTTGGATCGATGTCGGTCTTCACGACCACTTGGACCCGCTGGCCGTCGCCGACCAGCATCCCGTCGAGCTTGCCGTCGCGCACCGCGTCGCGACCGACCGTGTCGGAGGTCACGGTCTGCGTCCGGACGTGCGCGCCGACCGCGGACGCGCTCGCGACGAGCTGCGGACCGAGCGACGCTGTCGACGACGTCACGCCGACCTTCAGCGTGCTCGGCGAGCCCGACACGAGTTTCAGGATGACCGACAGCGCGACCAGGATCACGACGCTCGCAACGGTGGCGATCAGGAACGCCTTGGAGCGGAGTCGCGTGGTGATCTCACGGTGGGCGACCAGCCCGACGACCTGACGCGCGGACGCCGGCGGCCGGACGGTCTCGAGGCGCGGGCCGGTTTCGGTGCGCGTGCTCATGCGGAGACTCCTTGCTCGACGTCGGACCGGACATCGCGGTGGATGGATGTATTGGGCTGGTTGCCCGCGGCCCTCCCGCCGGCGGCCGTCCCGCCGGCAGCCGCACCGCCACCGGTGTCCTCGGCGACGATGTGGCGGAAGAGATCGGTGAGATCGGGCCGCCGGCGGGCAAATTCGTGTACCGGACCGGTGGCCAGCGCGGCACGGAGCACCGCCTGGTCGTCCGTGCCCGGACTCAGCTCGAGACGCGTACTCGTGCCGGTCTGCGACCGGACGGTCACGCCGGCGAGGCCGTCGGCCCAGCCCGGCCGCGCGGCCGGCGCGTCGACCACGATCAGATCAGGACCGGCGCCGCGCAGCTCGTCGACCGTCCCGTCGGCGACCATGTGCCCGCGACGGACGATCCCGACCCGGTCGCACAACCGCTGGACGAGATCGAGCTGATGGCTCGAGAACACCACCGGCACGCCCTGATCGGCCTTTTCCCGCAATACACCGCTCATCACGTCGACCGCGACCGGGTCGAGGCCGGAGAACGGTTCGTCCAGCACGAGGATCTGCGGATCGTGCACGAGCGCGGCAGCGAGCTGCACGCGCTGCTGGTTGCCGAGACTCAGCTTCTGCACATCGTCGTGGCGCCGTTCGGCGACGCCGAGCCGCTCCGTCCACGCGTCGGCCGACCGCTGGGCCTCCGGTGCCGACATTCCGTGCAGGCGCGCCAGGTAGATGAGCTGGTCGGCGACGTGCATCCGGGGATACAGCCCGCGCTCCTCCGGCATGTAGCCGATGTTGCGGCGCGTGTCCAGGTCGATCGTCCGGCCGTCCCACCGGACCGCGCCGGCATCGGCCGCGAGGACTCCCAGCGCGATGCGCATGGTGGTCGTCTTTCCGGCACCGTTCGCGCCGACAAAGCCGAAGATCTGCCCCGCCGGTACGGCGAAAGTCATGTCTTCGACGGCCACGACCTGTCCGTACCGTTTGGTGATCTTGTCGATTTCCAAGGCTGGAGCCATGGTCCTCCCCGTTCGAGTGCAGTCGCGGTCAGAATTCGTTCGCTAGAAATGTGATATCACTATGATACGATCGATCGCAACCGCAAAACATCGAAGGATGTGAGACGCATGCCGCAGGACGATTCGACCGGCGGCGCGCTCGACCCGCGGCCGCCAGCGCACGCCGGTCCACCACAGAGCGCGACCCATGGCACGGCACCGGGCGGCCACCCGATTCGTGGCAACGCCGGCGGCGGCGGCGCAGAGTATTCCGAGCGCCTGACCACGGCTGTCCCGGGCTTGCCCATGCTCGGAGCGGGCATCGCCGCGATCATCGTCGGGGTGGTGCTCATCGCGCTCGCGAACGTCGCGGCCATCGTGATCGGTGTTGTGCTCGTCGTGGTCGGTGTCGTCGTTCTCCTCGGCTTGACCGCCGTCGCGCCCGGCCAGGCGCGAGTCGTCCAGTTGCTCGGCCGTTACACCGGCACAGTGCGCCACACCGGTCTGCGCTGGGTCAACCCGTTTTCCACGCGCCGGCGCATCTCGACCCGGATCCGCAACCACCAGACCGAGGTGACGAAGGTCAACGACGCCGACGCGAATCCGATCGAGATTGCGGCGGTCGTTGTGTGGCAGGTCACCGACACTGCCAAGGCCGTGTTCGAGGTCGACGAATTCGTCGAGTTCGTCGCGATCCAGGCGGAGACGGCGGTGCGACACATCGCGAACTCGTACCCGTATGACGCGCACGGTGGCGGCATGTCGCTGCGGGACAGCGCCGACGAGATCACGGAGAAGCTGGCCATCGAGATCGGCGCACGGGTCGCGCCGGCCGGCGTCACGATCGTGGAGGCGCGACTGTCCCATCTGGCCTATGCGCCGGAGATCGCGCAGGCCATGCTGCGCCGGCAACAGGCCGGCGCCGTTGTCGCGGCCCGGACGCAGATCGTCGAAGGTGCGGTCAGCATGGTGCAACTGGCTCTCGACCGGATCGACGAGCAGAACATCGTCGAACTCGACGAGGAGCGGAAGGCGGCCATGGTGTCGAACCTGCTGGTCGTGCTGTGCGGCGATCGCGACACGCAGCCCATCGTCAACACCGGCACGCTCTACCACTGACGGACGACACGTGGCAGCGGACCGCAAGAACATCCTGCTGCGGCTCGACCCGGCCGTTTACGACGCGCTGGCCCGCTGGGCCGCCGACGATCTGCGCAGCACGAACGCGCAGATCGAGTTTCTGTTGCGCCAGTCGCTGCGCGACGCCGGCCGGCTGCCCCGCGAGGTTCGCGAGATGCGACGACCCGGTCGACCTCGTCGGACCGAAGGAGATGACCACGACGCGTCCGTCTGACGGCCGGCCCGAGACGGTGCCGGCGGTCGTTGGATCCGGTCGGCCGCCTCGCGGCCGGCGCTGGGCCGAGAGCGGCCGGTGGCGGTGCGTCAGGCCCACCGGATCGGCGTTGCGCCGACCTCGGCCAGTGCCTTGTCGATGGCCGAGAACGGCCGGGTGCCGAGAAATCCCCTAGGATTCATCGGACTCGGATGGCCGGCCTCGAGCACGACGTGGTGCGGATTGTCGACGAGGTCGGCCTTGCGGCGGGCGTAGGAGCCCCAGAGCACGAACACGACGCGCTGGTCACGTACGTTGAGCGCGCGGATCGTCGCATCGGTGATGTGCTCCCACCCACGGTTCGCGTGCGACGCCGGTTGGCCGGAGCGCACGGTGAGGACCGCGTTCAGCAGCAGCACCCCCTGCTCGGCCCACCGCGTGAGGTCGCCGGTGCGCGGTGGTTCGACGCCGATATCGTCGCGCATTTCCTTGTAGATGTTGCGCAACGACGGCGGCACCGCGACACCCGCCCGGACGCTGAAACTCAGTCCGTGAGCCTGCCCCGGCTTGTGGTACGGATCCTGGCCGAGAATCAGCACCCGAGTCTGCTCCGGCGCACACAGCCGGTACGCCGCGAACAGGTCGTCGATCGGCGGGAACACGGTGTGGGTCGCGTATTCCCCGAGCACGAAATCACTCAGCCGATCGGCGACGCCGCGATCGAGGTAGGGCAGGATCGCCGTACGCCAGGCCGGCGGCAGTCGGTGGAACAGATCGGAGGCCACGCCGCCGACTGTAGTGGACCACGAGAGGCCTACTGACCGACCCGGCCGTCGATCCGCTCGCGCAGGAGATCGGCGTGGCCGCAGTGCCGGGCATACTCCTCGATCATGTGCACCAGCACCACCCGTAGCTGCTGCCCGTGCGTGCCCAGTGCGGCCAGATCGGTGCGTGCCACAAACCCCTCGGCGAAAACGACCTCGGCGCGCCAGGCCCGCCATGCTTCGGCGACCACCTCCGGATCGGCGACCGCCCCGTCCCAGTCAGCCTGCGGGAACTCCTTCGAGCAGTACAGCGCTGGCGCGGCCGTACCGGCCATCGTTCGGCGGAACCATCCGCGTTCCACCTCGGCCATGTGCCGCACGAGCCCGACCAGCGACATCGTCGATGGCGGCACCGACCGCTCGGCCATTTGCGCCGCGTCCAGGTCCGCGCATTTCATCTCGAGTGTCAGCCGGTATTGGCGGAGATACTCGACCAGAGTGCTGCGTTCGTCGGTAGGCACCTCGCCGGACTCGCGCGGGTCATCGTCGGGATTGACCCACATGTCCAGGTGGACGGTTGACTTTGTCCAGCGGTTCGCCTCGGCGGTCATTCGCGCATTCTCTCGCTGATCGGGCACAACCCGCGACCGAATAGATCGGGTGCGGCTGCGCCCGGTCAGGCGGTGTCGGCACTGCCGGCGGTCAGCGGCCCGACGTCGAGGATCCGGACGACAGCGACCCCGGCCTCGTCCGACGCGGCGAGGTCGATCTCGGCCGAGATGCCCCAGTCGTGGTCGCCGGCCGGATCGTCGAACGCCTGCCGTACGGCCCAGGTGTCCGGCCCGACCGTGATGTCGAGCAGCGCCGGGCCACGGGCATCCGGGCCGACCCCGAGCGTGTCGTACTCGTCGAAGTAGTCCTCGATGGCGTCGGCCCACGCGTCGGCGTCCCAGCCCGACTCGGCGTCGAGCTCGCCCAACTCGTCGTAGTGGCCTAGTGCCGCCAGCTCGACCCGGCGGAAGAGGGCGTTGCGTACGAGGACCCGGAACGCCCGTACGTTCCGGGTCACCTCGGGCGGCCGAACGTCTGCGAGCAGCGGCGACTCGACCGGGTTACGCAGGCGCTCCCATTCGTCGATCAGGCTGGAGTCGACCTGGCGGACCAACTCACCGAGCCATTCGATGAGGTCGCTGAGATCGTCGGTCTTGGCGTCCTCCGGCACGGTCTGCCGCAATGCTCGGTAGGCGTCGGCCAGGTAACGCAGTACGAGCCCTTCCGATCGGGGCAGGCCGTAGAACGAGACGAACTCGCCGAAGGTCATCGCGCGCTCGTACATGTCCCGGACGACCGACTTCGGCGCGACCTCGTAATCGTCGACCCACGGATGTCCCTTGCGGTACATGGCGTACGCCGACTCGAGCAGGTCGACGAGCGGCCGCGGATACGTCACGTCGTCGAGCAACTCCATCCGCGCTTCGTACTCGAGCCCGTCCGCCTTCATCTGGGCCACGGCAACGCCCCGCGCCCTGAACTGCTGCGCCGAGAGCACCTGCCGGGGATCGTCGAGCGTCGACTCGATCACCGACAGCGCATCCAGCGCGTAGCTCGGCGACTCCCGGTCGAGTAGCTCCAGGGCGGCCAGCGCGAACGGCGACAACGGCTGGTTGAGGGCGAAGTCGTATTGCAGGTCGACGGTGAGCCGCACGATGCGGCCCTCCTCGTCCGGCTCTGCCAGGCGCTCAACCACTCCGCCGGCGAGCAGCGCGCGATAGATCGCGATGGCCCGATGGATATGCCGCCGCTGAGCCGCACGGTCCTCGTCATTGTCGGTGAGCAGATGCCGCATCGCCTGGAACGCGTTGCCGGGTCGGGCGATCACATTGAGCAGCATCGCGTGGGTGACGCGGAAGCTCGACCTGAGCGGCTCCGGCTCGGCCGTGCTGAGTCGCTCGAACGTCGGCCGACCCCACGAGACCATGCCCTGGGGCGGCTTGCGGCGCACCACCTTGCGACGCTTGCGCTCGTCGTCGCCGGCCTTCGCGAGCGCCTTCTCGTTCTCGATGACGTGTTCCGGAGCCTGTACGACGACCGTACCGACGGTGTCGAAACCGGCTCGCCCGGCGCG
>DATCXD010000175.1:0-5819 GCA_036566005.1 Micromonosporaceae bacterium
GGGGCGGTGTCCCGGACGCCACTGCCTCCGGCGCAGATCCGACGTCGCTCGTGTCGGGCGGGCAGCCCAGCCGAGGCACTATTCCCACGCAGGCGCCCGCCCGTGACGAAACGTCCGGCCCGGACAACGGGGACCCCGCTCCCGGTGGCGCGTCGACACACTCTGGGTCGGAGTCGACAACGGGGACCGCAAGCGACGACGCGGGGTCGGCCGCTGGTATGACGTCCGCCACACCGTTCGACGCCCGGGATGACGACTATGACGATGAGTTCGACGACGAGATTCCGGATGACGAGCCGGACGCCGAGTCGGTCTCGCTCGACGACGCCGCGCGGGTGGCCGCCCTGTCCCGCGAAGTGCTCGTCATCGACGGTCGCCCGCGCTACCACCTGCCACGGTGCGTCCACCTGAGGGGCCGGGACAGCGAACCCCTGCCGATCGGGGAGGCGATCGAACTCGGCTTTTCGCCCTGTGCGTTGTGCGAGCCTGACGCGAAGCTGCTCGCGGAGGCGTCGCAGGTCTGACCGCCCGGCGGCGCCACCGCGCTCGGCCAAGGAGCGTCCGGAACGGCTCGTCGACCACTTATTGACGGGTGCGGTCGGCACGCGTTCGGCACGCGTTCGGCACAATGGGTCATGGTCACGTTCCCGCGAAGGGTCGACACGTTCGACACCGGCGTCACCGACGCCGGGGCATCCGCTGGCACTCGCCGGCGGTTCGGGGACCTTGCCGGTCGAGTCGAACACACGAGTCGGGACACGATCATCGCGAATAGCACCGCCGTCAAGGATCTGGCCGAGCGGCTCGCCGCCCTGCGCGGAGCGGCACTCGGCGAATGACGTACGAGCTGAACCTCGCGATCCTCATCGGCGCCGCGGTTGTACTGGCGGGCGCCGTCGCGGTCCGGCTGTCGAGCCGACTCGGCTTGCCGAGTCTGTTGGTATATCTCGGGTTCGGTCTCCTTCTCGGCGAGTCGGGGATCGGCATCCAGTTCGACGATGCCGAACTCACCCGACACCTGGGGTTGGCCGCACTGATCCTGATCATCGCCGAGGGCGGCCTGTCGTCGCGATGGTCCGCCATCCGCCCGGCGCTTTACGGCGCGTCGGCTCTCGCGACTGTCGGGGTGATCGTCAGCGTCGCGGTGCTCGGCGCGATTGTGCACGTATTACTGGGCTTCGACTGGCAGTTGGCCCTGCTCTACGGCGCCGTGTTGTCCCCGACCGACGCCGCCGCGGTCTTTTCGACACTGCGGCGGTTGCCCCTACGACCCAAGCTCGCCGCGACACTCGAAGCCGAATCCGGGATGAACGACGCAATCGTCGTTCTGCTGGTGCTCGCGCTGTCCGTACCGGATGCGCACTTCGGTTGGGTGCAGATTCTGGAGGCGATCGGCGAACTGGCCGGCGGCGCCCTGATCGGCATCGCGGTCGGGTGGGCCGGCGCGTGGACACTCAAACACGTCGCGCTGCCGGCGGCCGGCCTCTATCCGCTGGCCGCGGTCGGCCTGACGGTCCTTGCCTACGCCATCGGGTCCCTCGCCCACACCTCCGGCTTCATCGCGATCTATCTGGCCGGGGTCATGCTCGGCAATGCTCGGGTCCCGCATCGGCAATCGATCTTAGGCTTCGCCGACGGTGTGGGGTGGCTCTCCCAGATCGGGCTGTTCGTGCTGCTGGGGTTGCTCGCGTCGCCGAGTCGGTTGATCCATTCGATCGTGCCCGGACTCATCGTGGGCGCAGTGCTGCTGTTCCTGGCCCGGCCGATATCCGTTGCCGTGAGCATGACACCGCTGCGCTCACCATGGCGTGATCAGGCATTCCTGTCCTGGGCCGGCCTTCGCGGCGCGGTGCCGATCGTCCTGGCCACAGTGCCGCTCTCCGAGCAACTGCCCGGTGCCGAGGCGCTGTTCGACGTCGTCTTCGTGGTGGTCGTGATTTTCACAGTCGTCCAGGGCACCACCCTGCCGCCGGTGGCCCGACTCACCGGCGTGACCGTGGATAGCCAACCGACGGACCTGCAGGTGGAGACGGCGCCGCTCGACCGGATGGGTGCCGATCTGCTGGAACTCGACATACCGACCGGCAGCAAGCTGAACGGTGTCTACCTCGACGAGTTGCGGTTGCCGGTCGGTGCGGTCGTGACGTTGGTGACCCGCGATGGCAAGGGCTTCGTGCCCGATAGCGGCACCCGGCTCAAAGCGGGCGATGCTCTGCTTATCGTCGCGACCGAGGCGGTACGGGACGCTACGGCCGATCGACTCGCCGCCGTCAGCCATCTGGGCCTGCTGGCGCGATGGATTCCGGCGCGTGCGCGGCCGACCCGCCGTCATTATTTCCCGCGCCGCCGCCACGATTGACGGTCCGATACGGACGGATTACCAATAATCCGAGGTAGATGCCCTTCGTGACCGAATTCTGGTTAGATCGTGTGGCATGTTGTCGGCCAGCTTTGGGTTCCGTATCCTTGCCAGCCTTAGCAGTGCGCGGCCACGCCGCGCCTGTCGTTTCGTATATAGGGGGCTGTCGTTCCATTAGGGGGTGTGTAATGGCCGAGAGGGCAGGTGTTGCGCGAACGGCGCCGGCGCGCGCCCGGACGGCACACGGCACGACGGACGCGACCGGGTCGGCGGGCGCGGCATCCGGACGTACCGGCAAAAAGGCATCGACCACCGCGAAAGCCACCGGATCGGCCAAGGCTGGCCCGAAGCCCGTCGCGGTGAAGACAGCCGCCGCCAAGGCGCCGGCAAAAGCATCGGGCAAGACCGCGCCAACGGGAAAGGCAGCCAAGGCCGCCGCGGCCCCGGCCGAGAGCAAGTCGACTGCGAGCAAGGCGAGCCCGGGGAAGGCCGCTGGCAAGACCGCCGCCAGCAAGACCGCACCGAGCAAGCCGGCCACGGCGAAATCCAGCGCGAGCACGGCCACCGCGACCGGCGCCGCCGTGACCAAGTCGACGGCGCCGAATTCGCCGAGCGCGCCGGCCGCCACGAAAGCGGCCCCCCGGACGACGAAGGCCGCGGCGAAGACGACGCCCGCGAAAACAACGCGCGGCGCGGCGGCCAAGCCTGACACAGCGGCGGCCAAGCCTGACACAGAGGCCCCGGACACGGCGGGATCGGCGGGGAAGACAACGCCGGCCGGAAGCGTTGATGCCGGAACGCCGGCGGCCGGCAAGCCGCGCGGCGCAACCAAGACGGACGCTCGAGCGTCCGAAGCGACGAAGGCTAACGCTCGCACTCCGACGACCGGCACTACTTCGACGATCGCCGCGCACTCAGCGGCCGAGGGAGACATCATGGCCAAGCCCGCGGACACCCAGACGACGGCCGCGACCTCGACCGCGACGCGTAGCGCCGCTTCGCGCCCGTCGAGCAGGACGGCAACGAAGGTCGCGCCGCGCGCCGAGCGGAGTGCGGCCGAGACCGAGAAGATCCGGGTCGCTCTGCACGAGCGGCTCGGCGAACTGCGCGGCGAATACGACCTGACGCTGTCCGAGATCACCGAGCTGCAGCGAGACCGGCTCACCGACTCGGCCGGCGACGACCAGGCCGACACCGGCACGAAGACATTCGAGCGCGAGCAGGAGATCAGCCTGGCCAACAGCATCCTGGAGCGGGTGACTCAGGTCGAGCGCGCCCTGGAGCGGCTCACCGAGGGTGGCTACGGCTGGTGTGAGCGCTGCGGCAATCCGATCCCGGTGGAGCGCCTGGCCGCGTTCCCGTCGGCTACCCTCTGCGTGACCTGCAAGCAGCTGGAGGAGCGGCGTTAGCATCGCCGTCCGCCGCCGGCGGAACGGAAAGGCATAGGTGAGGCCCGTGGGCGGCGACACCGCGCACGATGCGACACCCGACGGATCCCGTACATCGCGAGTTCGGCCGGTCGCTGCCGTACGCATTGCCAGTACGGAGCCGTGGCAGGAGACCGAGGCCGAGCCGGACGGAGTTGACGCGGATGGAGTTGGCCCAGACGGAGTTGACGCGGGCGGAGTTGGCTCGGACGCGGTGAGTGGCACCGGTAACGAGGGCGCGCATGCCGTTGTGCAGTCCGGCGACGCGCGTCATGTGGCGGGACCGCACGGTTCGCGCGCCCGCGCCGTCGCCGTGCTTGTGGTCGTCTCCTTCCTGGCGGTGGTCGCGGACATCGTCACGAAGCAACTCGTGATCACCCATCTCCGCGAGGGTGAGCCGGTGCGCGTCATCGGCGGCGTGCTCTATTTTGACCTCATCCGCAACGGTGGTGCCGCGTTCAGCATGGGAACGGGTGTCACCTGGGTCTTCCCGGCGATCGCCATCGTGGTGGTCAGTGCGATCGCCTATCTGTCCCTGCGACTGCGTTCTATCGGCTGGGCCATCGCGCTCGGGCTCGTCGTCGGCGGCGCGCTCGGCAATCTGATCGACCGGCTGTTCCGCGCGCCGGCCCCGTTTCGGGGCGAGGTCGTCGACTTCATCTCGCTGTTCAGCAACTCGGGTCGCGGCTTTGCGATCTTCAACTTTGCCGATTCGTGCCTGACGATCGGCGTGATTCTCGCCGTGCTGCTCGAGCTCACTGGCCGGCATCGCGACGGATCGCGCGCCCGGACCTGATGCCGGTGAGCGCAACGGAGGGTCCGGCCGCCGGCCGCGGGGAGCGGCGATCCGTGCCGATCCCCGACGGCCTGCATGGCCTGCGTGTCGACCAGGCGGTGTCCCGGATGTTCGGGTTGTCCCGGACGGCGGCCGCCGCGATCGTCGAAGCCGGCGATGTCATGATCGACGGCACCCCGCTGTCGAAGTCGGACAAGGTGACCGCCGGCGGGTGGCTCGAGGTCACGTTGCCGCCGCCGCCCGGCGCCGGTGCCGCGATCACGCCGGTGGCGGTCGCCGGTCTTCGGATCGTCTACAGCGACGGCGACATCGTCGTGGTGGACAAACCGGTCGGCGTGGCCGCGCATCCGAGCCCGGGATGGACCGGACCGACCGTCCTATCCGGCCTGACGGCGCTCGGCCAGACGATCGCGACATCCGGAGCGGCCGAGCGCCAGGGAATCGTGCACCGGCTGGACGTCGGCACCACCGGCCTGATGGTCGTCGCCAAGAGCGAGCACGCCTACAGCGTCCTCAAGCGAGCCTTCCGCGACCGGGATGTCGACAAGCGCTACCACGCCGTCGTCCAAGGCCATCTGGACCCGCTGCGAGGAACGGTCGATGCACCGATTGACCGCCACCCGACAGCCGACTACAAGTGGGCCGTGGTCACTGCCGGTAAACCTAGCGTCACGCATTACGACACCCTCGAGGCATTCCCGTGGGCGAGCCTGGTCGACGTACGCCTCGAGACCGGCCGTACGCACCAGATTCGTGTCCACTTCGCGGCTCTCCGGCACCCCTGTGTGGGGGATCTGACCTACGGCGCCGATCCCACGCTCGCGGCTCGACTGCGGCTACACCGGCAGTGGCTGCACGCCCGGTCGCTGTCATTCGCGCACCCCCGAACGGGTGAAATCGTGACGTTCACGAGTCCGTACCCGGACGATCTCGCGACAGCGCTCGAGATCCTCCGAGCGGCGTGAGCGCATATGCCGACGCCCGGCACGCCGCCGTCAACGCCCGCCCAACCCGCCGGGCGGGGCCAGCGACCAAGGCGTGACCGGTATGGCCGGCCGATGTCGAAATGGTCGGTCGCGACCGGCCGGATCAGGCGACACGCGACCGGGATCCTCGGTGGTCGGTTCGGCGGCGTCGGAGCGCCGCCAAACGTCACAGGGCCGAGCGGACCCGGGCCGGGTGGACCCGGGTCTGGTGTCGCTGGGTCGGGTGTCGCTGGGTCGGGTGTCGCTGGGTC
>DATCXD010000407.1:0-3066 GCA_036566005.1 Micromonosporaceae bacterium
GGCGACCAGCCGGTTGCCATCGTGCAGGTAGCTCAGCAGGCGGTAGCGGACGCCATCGGGCTCGCCAAATTGCCGTACGGGCCCGGCGAAATGCCCGAACGAGAATGCCTTGCCCCGCGCGCACAGCGCGAGTCGGGCACCGTCCGGCGAAATCGTCGTCGTGTCGAGATGCTCGGCGGCCGGCACGAACTGGCGGTTACGCTGGCTCGTGCCACTGGACGCATCGACATCGAGCTTGCGCGGACCGCTCTCGGCCGGGTCGAGCAGCCACAACTCGGCACCGGAGTGGTAGACGAGACGCTCACCATCGCCGCTGAGCCCGCGGGCGTAGTAGTCGTCATGATGCGTGTGCCGGCGCAGATCCTCGCCGTCCGGCGTGCACGAATAGACGTTTCCGACGCCCTCGTGGTCGGCCAGGAAGAAGACGCGGTCGCCAACGAAGCACGGCGACGCGAGATTGCCCTCGATCTTGATGAGCCGGCGGAATTCGCCCGAGCCGTCGCGGTCGATCCACAGATCGCCGACGCGGCCGCCGCGATAGCGCTTCCAGTGCGCCGGGTCGGTCGTGATGCGTCCAAGCACGACCGCACCTCCCCGGCCGTAGTCGATGACACTGGCCGGACCGTACGGCAGCATCTCGCCCGCGCCGCCATCTCCACCGATGCGGTAGAGCCGCCGATCCCGATAGAACGGGCGCTCCGCGTCGGTGGCGAAGATGATCGAGCCGTCCGGATCGAAGCCGGCCACCGCCATCAGACCGCCGAGGTGCGTGAGTCGGCGGGCACTCCCTCCGGTCGATGCCATGACATAGACGTCCGGCGCGCCCTCGTCCTTGCCGACGAACGCAAGCCGGGTCCCGTCGGGTGACACCCGAGGCCCGTTCGCCTCCGCGATGCCGGACGTCAACCGATCGGCCCGGCCGCCACCGGAGGTGACACGCCACAGGTCGTCGTCGCTCGCGAAATAGACGTCGTCGCCATGGATTGCCGGACTTCGCAGATATCCAGTCATTGCGCGGGCTCCTCCGGTGTCAGGGGCGGCCTTATGCGGGTCCACGCGGGGAGTCTGCGCGCCCGTCAGCCGAGCTTACGTACCGTCTCCGACACTGCCATTCGGGCCGACATAGCGGCACCCCATTTCCGCGATCCCGCCACCGACCCCACCGCTTGAACGCCGCGATCCGCCACCGACCCTGCCCCCGGGAAACACCGCGATCCGCCCCGCAACGCCGCGATCCGCCACCGACCCTGCCCCCGGGAAACGCCGCGATCCCGCCACCGATCGCCAGCCCGACCCCGTGTCATAGAGTGCGAACGTGACGCGGGCCATCTTGTTCGACCTGTTCAACACGCTCATTGCGAGCGGCGACCGGGGGCGAGCGATGACCGTCCGCGAGATGGGCACGACACTGGGCGTCGAGCCGGACGCATTCGGGCGGGCCTTCGTGCGGACCTGGCACGAGCGCATGGTGGGCACGCTCGGTGATCTCGCGGAGCAATGCCGCACGATCGCGCGAAGCGTCGGCGGCGATCCGACCGACGATCAGGTCGGCCGCGCCGTCGAGCTGCGACTCGCGTTCAACCGCCGGACGATCGTCGTGGCCGACGCCACGCTCGCCGCGCTGGCCGCCGCGCGCGCCGCCGGGTTCCAGCTCGCGATCGTGTCCAACTGTACGGTCGACAGCGGCATCATCCTCGACGAGACGCCGCTGGCGGCCGCGGTCGACGCCGTCGTGCTGTCCTACCGGGTCGGCATCGCCAAGCCGGACACCCGGATCTACGAGCTCGCGTGCGCGGCCGTGGACACGCCGCCGGCCGCGTGCCTATACGTCGGCGACGGCGCCGATCGCGAGCTGCATGGTGCGAAGTCGCTTGGCATGCGGGTCTATCAGACGACGCAGTTCGCGGTGACGGATCGCGACTGGAATGGTCCACGGATCGGCAACATCGCCGAGTTGCCCGGCATCATCGAGCAGCCCGCCTAGCGCGCGGTCAACGGTCGACCGGGCTGAAGTCCCAAGTGTGCCCGGCCCGCTCGATGAACCGGCGCGGCGGCTCCGGCATGTCGACCGGCGTGCCGCGCCAGCGTGAGATCACCACGATCCGGTTGTCGGCCGAGCTGAACACCTCGCTCTCGACGTGCTGCGGATCCACTTCGATGGTCGGCAGTGCGACCTCGCATACCCACGACAACGCATCCGCCATCGTCCCCGATCGCGCCTTCGCCTCCCACATCCGTACGATCATCGGCTCACACCGCCACCAACGTGAGGGGCATCGCCGAGTCGGCCGGCAGGTCCAGCGGACTCGCGGCCACGTTCGCCGCCACGAGGTGCGACCCGAGCGCGGCGACCATCGCGCCGTTGTCCGTGCAGAGCTTCGGTCTTGGCACACGGACCGTGATGCCGTGTTCCGCCGCACGCGACTCCGCCATCGACCGGATGCGCGAGTTCGCTGCCACGCCGCCGCCGATGACCAGTGTGTCGATGCCGTACGCCCGGCAGGCGGCGATCGCCTTCGCGGTGAGGACATCGCAGACCGCCTCCTGGAAGCTGGCCGCGACATCGGCCACCGGGATCGCGTCACCGGCGCGCTGCCGCGCCTCAACCCATCGCGCGACCGCCGTCTTCAACCCGGAGAACGAGAAGTCGTAGCGGTGTTCGGCGAGATCCCGATGCGCGGTCAGGCCGCGCGGGAAGGCGATCGCGGCGGCGTTGCCCTCCCGGGCCGCGCGGTCGATCGGAGGGCCACCGGGGAAGCCGAGATCGAGGAGTCGGCCGACCTTGTCGAACGCCTCCCCGGCCGCGTCGTCGATCGTGGCGCCCAAGGGGTCGACGCCGTGGGCGAGATTGTCCACGCGCAGCAAGGAGGAATGCCCTCCGGAGACCAGCAGCGCGATCGCCGGCTCGGGCAACGGACCGTGTTCGAGCGTGTCGACCGCGACGTGCGCGGCCAGATGGTTCACGCCGTAGATGGGCTTGCCGGCGGCCAGTGCGTACGCCTTCGCGGCGGCCACGCCGACGAGCAGCGCGCCGGCGAGGCCCGGGCCGGCCGTGACGGCGACCGC
>DATCXD010000429.1:0-5345 GCA_036566005.1 Micromonosporaceae bacterium
GGCCGCCAGATCCCGCTTGGCGGCCGGCAGGACGCCGGCCAACTGAAGCACGCGCGGCAGTAGGACGACGCCTTCGGCAACCACCACAACGGTGTAGAACTCGGTGAGACCCCGGACGCCGCCGACATGCGCGCCGGTCGCGGATAGGACGAGTTCGGCCACGGCCGCCGTGGTCGCGAAGATCGTGGCCGAGCGCATCCGCCCCCGGATCCGTGCGGTGGCCAGATAGACGTTGCGTAGCACGGCCGTGGGATACGTCAAGCACAGGACCGTAAGCAGGAAGCCGGACTCCGCGTACGCGCTGCCGAACAGCGTCATGATCGGCCGTGCTCCGATCATCAGGACGGCCACCGCCGGAATCCCGGCGCCGACCGATGCGAACAACACGAACCGCGTCTTGGCCCGCAGCCTCGGCATATCGGTCGCGACGATCGCGTAGAGCATGTTCGACAGTGACACCGGCACCATCGCCAGCAACGTGAAAATCATCCACGCGGTATAGAAACCGGCGGTGGCGTGCGCCGACACGAATGTCGTGACGATGATCGGCAGCGCGGTGCGCGGCAGGAAGAGCGAGAGGTTCAGCATGTTGTGGCCGAACGCGAGGCGTCCCTTGCCGCGAAGCATCGCAAATCGCGGCCGCATCGACGACAACAGGCCGGCGTGCGTCATGTGCAGGCCCAGTGCGATGAACGACAGGACGATGCCGGCGTCCCAGCAGGCCAGCAGGATCGTGGCCGAGTGCAGCGACGGCACAATGGCGACCGCGACCAGGAGGAGGAGCTTGATCAACGCCATGTACGAGTTCCGCAGCAGCTGCAGGCGCGGAGCCATCAGGCCGACCAGCGAGTCGTCGACCACCGAGGTGACCGCGGACAGGCCGCAGCCCAAGATCAACATTGTGGCGAACAGCGGCGTGCCGTGGCCGCCGACCAGCGACGGGTAGGCCACCGACAGCAGGATGAAGACGAGGCCGCCGGCGATCGACGCCAGCAACGCGGCAACGGCCGCGGTCGAGATGAGGTTCCACTCGGTGCCGGGTACGACCTTCTGGACCTCTGCCACCAACATGGTGCCGAGCCCCCACACGCCGAGCGTGCTCACCAGTGTCATCGTGGCGACGCCGCTGGACGCGACACCCACCTGGCTCTGCGACATGATGTGCGTCGCGACCCACCAGTATCCGAACCCGAGTAGCGACGTGACGACCGTAGTCGCGAACACCGCGGTTGACCCGGCGAGTAGGTCGACGTTGCGGCGGATCAGGCGCACGATCCGGTTGCCGGAAGCCTGACTCGCCGCCGTCCGGCTCTGGTATTGCGCCGTCCACCGCAGCTTGCGCGCCAGCGGCACGGAGCCTTCCGCGTAGTCGCTCCGGTAGTACGTCATGGCGTGTCCTCGAAGACCGTCCGGTAGGGCGTCTTGTCGCCCGGCCGGAACAACTCCGCGGTGACCTTGCCCGTGGACGGCACCTTGGCCCGACCCGACCACTGCGAATTGTCGTACACGGTGGCGCGGATCGTATCGGTGAACTTGCCGGTGCCAGTCAGCCGGATGGTAAAGGTCGTCGGCGCGCCTTCGCCGTTCCAGACGTAGAGGGAGACGGTGCGGGTCGACCCGGGCGCCTCGGTCGCGAAAGCCGGCACCATGCCGATCGCCGTCGCGGCCGGCGGTTGCGTCGCGACCGCGTCCCTCTCGCCAACCACCATCGTCATGACCGCGACGACGGCCGTCATCGCCAGCAAGCCGCTCACGATCAGCATCCGGGTCCGCCCGCTGAGGCCGCGTCCCGACGGTACGGTCGTCCGAACGGTTGCCGCCCCGGCGGTCGGCGGCATGCCCATCGCTGGCACTGAGTCCGTCGCCGCGGCGCGAGTCCGCCACGGCAGTATGAGATCCAAGATGAGCGCGACCTCGGTGACGGCGGCGAGGAATACGGCCCACGTGGAGCGCGTGAGCGTGAAGCCGCCAACGTCGATCGCCAAGCCGCCGATGATGATGCTCGCCATGCTGAGCGCGGGAACGCAGAACCACGCTTCGACTCGGCTCAGATCGCGTGCGTGTCCGAGCAATCGGGTGATCGCGTAGCCCGGCAGGACCAGCGCGAAGATCAGGCCGAACGCGATCGCGATGACCGATGGACCGTCCGATGTGCTGCTCGCTGTCAGCGCTGGCTCACCCTTCGGGGCCACGGCCAGCGAGACGACCAACGCGATGAGCGTGATCGCGGTCACGGCGGCGAAATGGGCCCACCGAGCCCAGGGCGGCGTCAACTCGTGCCCCGCAGATCGTAGATGCGGATGGTGCCGTCGTCGTACACGCGCCGGACGAAAGTAACCGTGTCGAACTTGGTTAGGTTCGCCTTCCGCAGCGGGGTCAGGTTCTGGCCGGCGCGCGGATCGGCCAGGAAGAACGAGCCGCTCACCGGCGGCTGCTGGGACAGCCGGGCGTCCACCCAGAGGAACTCGACGTTTTCGCCGGCCACGAGCGTGGCGTCGGCGAGGTCCCAGCCGCCCGAGTAGAACAGCGGGCCGACCTCGGCCACCGGGTTCTGGCGGCCGTAGCTCGCCACCAGCGTCCAGCCGGTGATGTCGGCGCCGATCCGGTTGTCCGGTCCGAGCCAACTCTTCGTCCATTCCGCGGCGCGGACACTCGAGGGAGTAACCGCGCTCTCGAACCCGCTGACGATCACCTTGCCGGGCAGCGTTTCCCAGGTCGGGGGCCATCCGCCGACGCGACCGGCGATCATCAGTACGACGGCGGCGCAGCCGAGCACGGTCGGTCGGAGGTAGATGTGCCACGGCGGAAGATGCCGGCGGCGGTCGGCCAGCCAACGGTCGCCTCGCCAGGCGAGCAGGCCGGCCGCCGGGAGGAAGGTGAACGTGCTGGCCCGCCCGGCCAGCTCCGGGCCTTCGGAGCCCATCACGTGCAGCGCGCTCGAAGCGAAATACGTCGCCGCGGCCGCGACGAGCAACCACTGGAACGGCGTACCCGTATGGCGAAGAGCGACCACCGCGCCGACGACAATGACGAACACCACGACCAAGGCGATCAACTGGATGCCGAGATCGAGCGTCGACGTAGGGTTGACCGTTGGCGCGTGGTGTGAGCTACCACCGTGGAGCAGCCCGATCGCCGACGCCCACGCGGCGCGTAGCGGGGGCAACAGATAGTCGAACGTCGCCCGGCCCGGAAACGCTAACCATAACGCCGTCGTCGCCGCGGCCGCGCCGGCGACCAGGAGCGGTCGCGCCGTACGGGTTCGGGCGAACGCGCTGACCAGTCCGATCGCCGCGAGGCTCACGCACAGGAAGCCGGCCGTGATGTGGTGTGTCATCGTGGTCGCGGCGGCGGTCACGAGAGCGATGACCGTGAGCGAGGTCGAGGATGCCGAGCGCAGGCGGATCGTCGCCCACAGGCACACCAGCGCAAACGCGAGGCCGCCGGCCTGGTAGACGTACATTGCGTTGAAGAACAGATAGTGCTGCGAGGTCGTATAGAGCACGCAGGCGAGCAACGCGATCCGCGGCCGCCCACTGATCCGCCACACGCCGGCGAACAGCGCGCCGATGAAGACCAGGCGACACACGAACGCGATGATCATGCCGCTCGTCGTTATCGACAGACCGGTTATTTCGGACACCGCTGAGCCGATCTCGGCCAGACCGGGGAACGAGGATCCGATCGGCAGCGCCGGGTTGCTTTCGAAGAGGCGGCCCGTGTGGTTGACGATCGAGGTCGCCGTCATGTGCTGGAGCTCATCCGGGAACCGGAACTCGTCCGGGCTGTAGAGCCACATGATGAGGTACTGGTTGATGCCGAGACCGACGGCCATCAGGGCGGCGGCCGCGAGGGGCGGCGGCCCCCGGCGGAGAGCAGCGACCATGGTCGGCACGAACACGAGGATCTGGCCGCACCAGTACAACGGCATTCCGGCGCTGCCGTGCACCCGTCCCTGGTGGTAGGCAAACAGCGTCGCGATCACGCCGAGCAAGGAGAAGAGCACAACCACGGCCGCGATGATCACGCCATCCGGGTCGGCGTCGGCGTCGGCCGCCGGTGAGCCGACTGCGCGCTTCCGGGCCGGCGGTGGCGACGGATAGACCAGTCCGGGTGGTCCGGACTGTATCCGGGGCAGCACTCGGGTTAGCTCGACCGATTCGTGCGGCAGCGCAGCGGTGTCATCGGCCGACCGGCGGAACGCCGCGCGAGCGGTGTTCGTTGCTTCCGGCTGCACGGGCCCAGCGCTCCCCCGATCGACGGCGGCCTCGTCGGTTACGCCGTCAACACCACGTTTGGCATACGTCTCCATCACGGCGGCGGTGCCCGTCGTGTTCGGGTTCGTCGAGTAACGGTCGGTCACGACCGACTCATGACGCTCTTGCGGCCCGACGGCTGCGCACATAGGCGAACGGGCCACGCAGCATCCCGTGCAGATTAGCGCGCAATACCTCGTTCGGAAAACTGCTCGTAAGGGTCCGGTTCCGGTCACTGGACGGCGACACGATCGCGCGCAATGCTTGCGGCGCAAGCATGACCAGCCGACCAATCAACACCGGGCGTTCGCGGAGCAGGCTGGCATAGAAGGCGGTGAGACCGACGCCGTAGCCGTACAGCTGCCGGCGCAGCCCCTCGATGTCCTCGCGATGGCGGTGGCGAGCGATCGCGGCCGGCTGGTAGACGATCGTCCCGCCGCGCAGCAACAAGCGCGTGAACGCGTGGGTGTCCTCGCCCGCGTACGTCGGCGTGCCGGCGCCCAGGGCCGGGTCGCACCCGCCGATCAGCGCCAGCGCCCGCGGGGTGAACACCATGTTCGCTCCGGTGCCGAACGGCGGCAGCGGAAACAAGGGATGCTGGTGCCGCCAGGTGTCCGGGCCGAAAACAGCCGGCCGGAAGCCGCGGCCCTTGCTGTGGCCGCCGAACTCCTCGAACAGCTCTTGGGCCGGGCTCGTCAGCTCGGCTGGCACGATCACGCCGGTGATGACGTCGGCGGTCGGGTGTGCCAACAAGGCGCTGGCAACTTCGGTGAGCCAGTGCCGGTCGACGATCTCGTCGTCGTCGATGAAGGCGAGGATCTCGCCCGGCGCGGCCGCGATGGCCGCGTTGCGGGCACGAGACAGGCCCGGCGCCGGTTCGAGCAGGTAGGTCACGGGCGCACGGGTGGCGAACTCCGCGACGACCCGCCGCGGCCCGTCGTCGCTCGGCGCGTTGTCAACGACGAGTGCGCGCCATCGCGGATAGTCCAGGCCCAGCAGGCTTTCGAGGCCTCGGCGCAACCCGGACGGATTGTCCCGGGTGCAGATGACGACGGTGATGGCAGGCCCGTCCGCCCGTGCCGCGGCGCG
>DATCXD010000434.1:0-2704 GCA_036566005.1 Micromonosporaceae bacterium
CGGCCGCGGTCCCGAATACCGCCGATCTGGTCATGATCGGCAACCCCACGAATCCGACATCGGTCGGGCATCCGGCCGAGACGATCGCGGCGCTCGCCCGCCCGGGCCGGCTGATCGTCGTCGACGAAGCCTTCGCCGATACGATCCCGGGCGAGCCGACGTCACTCGCCGGCCGGTGTGACCTGCCGGGCCTGGTCGTGATCCGGAGTCTGACCAAGACGTGGGGGCTCGCCGGGCTTCGCGTCGGCTATCTGATGGCCGACGCGACGATAATCGCCGAACTCGCCACTCAACAGCCGCTGTGGCCGGTTTCGACGCCGGCCCTCGCCGCGATGACCGCCTGCGTCCAGCCCCTGGCGATCGAGGCGGCGGACGAGATCGCGTACGGGATCGCGGCCGACCGAGATCACCTGCTCCGTGCGCTGGCCGACATATCGTCGGTCGAACTGCCGGCCGAGGCGACCAGCTCGTTTGTCCTGCTACACGTGCCCGACGGTGCACGGGTGCGGGCCGGCCTGCGCGAGCGCGGGTTCGCCGTGCGTCGCGGGGACACCTTCCCCGGGCTGGGCGCCGACTGGCTTCGCGTCGCCGTACGCGACACTGCATGCGGCGACGCATTCGTCGCGGCGCTGCGCGACAGCGTGACCGCATGACCTGGGCCGCGGCCGGGGCGGTCTGCGCCACGAACCCGAGTTCGAGGAGAGCGCGTGCCTGACCCGATGCCGTACCCGCTGGGCCTCCAGCTCGCCGGGCTCCGGGTGCTTGTGGTCGGCGGCGGCGCGGTCGCGACGAGACGCGTCCCCCCGCTGCTCGCCGCGGGGGCGGACGTGACCATCGTCGCACCGGCGCTGACGCCGGCCCTCCGGGCGCTCGCCGATGCCGGTCGCGTCACGTGGCACGAGCGTCCGTTCCGTGCCTCGGACGTCGACGGGGCCTGGCTCGTCCATGCCGCGGTCGACGAGGCCGCGGCGGCGGCGGACATCAGCGCCGCGGCCAACGCGCGGCGCGTGTTCTGTGTACGGGCCGACGACCGTCGGGCGGCCACGGCGTGGACTCCGGCGGTGACGCGACACGGTCCGGTGACCGTTGCCGTGCTGGGCGGCGGCGATCCTCGCCGGTCCATGACGGTGCGCGACCGGATCGCGGGCGGGCTCGCCGACGGCACGCTCGATCCAGCGTCCCACGAGTCGCGTGGCGCAGATGTGGCTCCGGGCCACGGTTCGGTGACACTCATCGGCGCCGGCCCGGGCGATCCCGAGCTGATCACGGTCAAGGGCCGCCGGCTGATCGCGACGGCCACCGTCGTGGTCGTCGACCACCTTGCTCCCGGGCTTCTGCTCGATGAGCTCGGGCCGAGCGTCGAGGTCGTCGACGCGTCGAAGCTGCCGTACGGCCCGCAGAAAGCGCAGGCGGAGATCAACCAGGTCATCGTCGACCGGGCCCGGGCCGGGCACACGGTCGTGCGGCTCAAGGGCGGTGACCCGTACGTGTTCGGCCGCGGCGGCGAAGAGGTGCTGGCTTGTGCCGCCGCCGGCGTTCCGGTGACCGTGGTTCCCGGGGTGACCAGCGCGTTCGCCGTGCCGGCGGCGGCCGGCATCCCGGTGACTCACCGGGGGGTGACGCACGAGGTCGTCGTCGTTTCCGGCCATCTGCCGCCCGGTCACCCGACGTCGCTCGTGGACTGGCCGGCCGTCGCCCGGCTACGCGGCACGGTCTGCGTACTCATGGGCTTGAAGAATCTCGCGGCCATAGCGGCCGCGCTCATCGTCGGCGGTCGCGACCCGGCGACGCCGGCCGCCGTCGTGCAGGACGGGACGACCGATCACCAGCGCGTCGTCCGTGCGCCACTCGGCGAGATCGCGGCCGCGGTCGATGGGGCCGGGCTGCACGCGCCGGCAGTCGTTGTGATCGGGGCCGTCACCGACTACCTGCCAAGGGCGGTCGACCCCGCATCCGGCTAGCGACCCAGGTCCGGCCGGACCGAAAGCGGCGCAGCCGGACCTCCACCGTCCAGCCACCATTGCGTAACGACGAGCGCGATCGGTTACTCGGCACCCAGCAGGATCGCGCAGCGGATGAGCCCAAGGTGGCTGTACGCCTGCGGATGGTTGCCGAGACCGCGCTCGTTCTCCGGGTCGTACTGCTCGGGCAGCAGACCGGTCGGCCCCGCGCAGTCGAGCATCTGCTCGAACAGTTCCTCGGCGTCGGCCCGCCGCCCGGTCCGCAGGTACGCCTCGATCATCCAGGCGGCACAGAGATGGAATCCGCCTTCCCGGCCGGGCAGCCCGTCGTCCCACTTGTAGCGGTAGACGGTCGGCCCACTGCGTAGCTCCGCCTCGATCTTCAAGACGGTGGCGAGGAACCGCGGGTCGTCGTCGGCCAGCAGCCCGGACAGGCCGATCCACAGCGACGACGCGTCGAGGTCTTCGTCGCCGAACGCCACCGTGTACGCGCCGACCTTCTCGTGCCAGCCGTACGTGAGGACGTTGTCGGCGATCCGTTCGCGCAGCTCGATCCACTCCGGGCGCGATGGTTCACCGATCACCGACAGGACGGCGAGCGCCCGGTGCACGGTCATCCAACACATGACCTTGGAGTAGACGTAGTGGCGGGGTGCCATACGTGCTTCCCACAGCCCGTGGTCGGGCTCATGCCAGCGCCGCCCGACCGCCTCGACCATCGCCTCCAGCACCCGCCGGTCGGC
>DATCXD010000453.1:0-2215 GCA_036566005.1 Micromonosporaceae bacterium
ATCTCCGCCCGTACGCCGGCCGACGCGGTCGCCTCGGCCGGGCACGCTCAAGCGGCGGCGCGCGCACAGGCAGCCGCCGAGAACGAGGCCGCGACCGGACGTCCGGTTCCACCGCCCACATCGGTGACCGAGCCGAGCGACCGTCTGCCGTCCTCGGAGCGGAACATGCTCATTTTCGTGGCGATGCTGCTGGCGCTCGGCACGATCGCGGTCGTCGCGACCATGGGCCTGGGCACGTTCGGCTAGTCCTCATCGAAGCGCCTGGACCGATGGTCGGCGCACCGTCCCTGATCGTGAAACGGGTTAGCCGAGCCAGCCGGGCCGGACGAGACCGGACTCATAGGCATACACCACGAGTTGCGCTCGATCGCGCGCGCCGAGCTTGCCCATCGCCCGGCTCACGTGGGTCTTCGCGGTCGCCGGCGACACGACCAACTGGTCAGCGATCTCCTCATTGGACAGTCCGGCGCCGACCAGCGCCGTCACTTCACGCTCGCGGTCGGTCAGCACGCTCACCGCCGTCGGCGGTTGTGGTACGGGTGCTCGTGTGGTGAACTCGGCGATCAGCCGACGGGTCACGCCGGGTGACAGGAGCGCGTCCCCGGACGCGACGGCGCGGACCGCGCGCAGCAACTCGACCGGTTCGGTGTCCTTGACCAGGAACCCGCTCGCGCCACTGCGCAGGGCCTCGAACACGTACTCGTCGAGGTCGAACGTCGTCAGGATGATGATCCGCACACCGTGGAGCGCTGGATCGGCGGCGATCTGACGCGTCGCGGCGAGGCCGTCCGTGCCGGGCATCCGGATGTCCATCAACACGACGTCCGGATGGGTCCGCGTCGCCTGCCGGACCGCGTCCGCGCCGTCGATGGCTTCCCCCACCACCTCGATGTCCGATTGCGCGTCGAGTAGCGCGCGGAATCCGGCGCGCAACAACGCCTGGTCGTCGGCGAGCAATACCTTGATCATGACGGCTCCCGGATCGGTAATGTGGCCGTGACGACGAACCCACCGGACGGCCCCGGCCCGGCCGTCAACGTGCCGCCCAGCGCCACCGCTCGCGCGCGCATGCCGGCGATGCCGTTACCGGACTCCCCTGACCTCGCATGACCGCCCGGCGTGCGGTCGACGCGGGCGTCGGTGCGGGCATCGGCCCGTGCGTCGTTGCGCGAGTCCACGCCGACCCAGCCCGGAGCGCCGGCACCGTCGTCGGACACCCGCAGGACCAGACCCTCTGGCCGGTACGTCAGGACCACGCTCGCGTGGGCGCCGTCCCCCGCGTGGCGCCGGACATTGGTAAGCGACTCCTGGATGATCCGGAACGCCGCCCGGTCGACCTCCGGCGGCAGCAGCACGGGTTCGCCGACCACGGCGGTCTCGGCCGCGTCGATGAGTGTGGTCAGGTTCGCTAGCGTCGGTGCGGGCGCGCGGGGCGCCGCCTCGTCCGACGTACGCAGAACGCCGAGAACGGAACGGACCTCGCCCAACGCGGCCGTACTGGCCTCCTTGATCGCCTCGAGCGCCGCGCGAGCCTGCCCCGGATGCTCGTCCATTAGATGCAGCCCGACGCCGGCCTGGACGTTGATCAGTGAAAGGTGATGCCCGAGCACATCGTGCAGTTCCTGTGCGATGCGCAGCCGCTCGTCGCTCTCCTGCCGGCGGGCCTGCTCGGCGCGGGCTCGGGCGTGCTCGGCCTGCGTACGGGCGATCTCGGCGAACCGCTCGGTCCGGACGCGGACGCCCTCGGCCAGCGCAAGCGCGACGATGGTCCACGCTGCGCCGGCGATCGAAATCCCCACCGATGGCGCCCGCAGAGGCACCCCGCCGACCGACGACACGACGCGGCCGGCGAGCACGGCCACCAGATATCCGACGGCGGTGGCGATCCAGACGGCCCGGCGGTGACCGGTGCGCACGGCGCCGAAGATGCACACCAGCACGGCGAAGAACACCGGGGCGTACGGGTAACCGGCCAGAAGATACACAACCGTCGCCGCGAGCGATACGAGGTAGGTCGGGATCCGCCACGTCCGCCGGACCACGAGGGCGGCCGCGCCGACGATGATCAGGATGTCGCCGCCCGCGTCGAGCGGACGCAGCGCGGTCTGGTGGTTGTTGGCGACGTGCGCACCGGCCAATTCGACGATCGCGATGAAGATCGCCAGGATGATCGACGCGTGCCGTGGACCGCGACGCCCGCGGGCCCACGGCGGGC
>DATCXD010000459.1:0-11327 GCA_036566005.1 Micromonosporaceae bacterium
CGGCCGCGGCCGAAAGCGCACCCGGCGATGTGGCGAGCCGCTCGCCGACGATGATGAGCGCTCGCCCGGTGCCGAGCGCGGATGAAA
Organism: Micromonosporaceae bacterium; assembly: GCA_036566005.1. Taxonomy (GTDB): domain Bacteria; phylum Actinomycetota; class Actinomycetes; order Mycobacteriales; family Micromonosporaceae; genus DASQPR01. The sequence goes on from DATCXD010000459.1 coordinate 88, forward strand.
CTGCCTCGTCGGTGGACAGCACCTCGGCCTCGCGACCGGGCACCGTGGCGACCACGGCCGCGGAGAGCTTATCGAATCCGCGGGACGCGAACGGTGCCACCGCGATGACCGGCAGTCCCCGGTGCTTGACCTGCTTGCGCAGCCGCAGGAAGAGGATCGGGCACTCCTCCTCCGGTTCCAGACCGGCGATCACCACGGCGGTCGCGTTGTCGACGTCGGCGTACGTCACATTGCCGACCCCGACGACGTTCGAGCCGAGGAACTCCGTCTCCTCCGCCGACAGCGGACGGGCCCGGAAGTCGATGTCATTCGTACGCAGGGCAACGCGGGCGAACTTCGCATACGCGTACGCGTCCTCGACGGTGAGCCGGCCACCGGTGAGGACACCGACGCCACCGGCCTGGTTCGCGTTGCGCAGGCCCGCGGCGGCGACAGCGAGCGCCTCGGGCCACGACGCCTGACGAAGCTCGCCGGTGGCTTCATCGCGTACCATCGGGTGCTGCAGCCGGTCGGATGCGGTGGCGTAGCGGAAGCCGAAGCGTCCCTTGTCGCAGTTCCATTCCTCGTTGACCTGCGGGTCGTTGCCGGCGAGGCGCCGCTGCACCTTGCCGCGGCGGTGGTCGGTGCGCTGCGAGCAGCCGGCCGCGCAGTGCTCGCAGGCGCTCGGGACCGACACGAGGTCGAATGGCCGCGCCCGGAACCGGTACTGCGTGCTGGTCAGCGCGCCGACCGGGCAGATCTGGATGGTGTTGCCGGAAAAATACGAGTTGAACTCGACGTCTCCCGGCTCGCTGACGTCCTCGACGTACGTGTCGCCGATCGCGTCTCGGTCGTGACCCGGGCCGCCCGGGCGTGTCGCGAGGTCGGCCGGATCCTCGAAGGCCGCGTCCCGGTAGACACCGACCTGTCCGGCCGCCGAGCGCTCCATCAGGTCGATGAACGGGTCGCCGGCGATCTCGTCGGAGAAGCGGGTGCAGCGCTGGCACAACACACATCGTTCGCGGTCGAGCAGCACCTGCGACGAGATGGCGATCGGTTTGACGAACTCGCGCTTGTCGTCGCGGAATCGAGTGTCCACCCGGCCGGACGTCATCGCCTGGTTCTGCAACGGGCACTCGCCGCCCTTGTCGCACATCGGGCAGTCCAGCGGGTGGTTCATGAGCAGCAGTTCCATGACGCCCGCCTGCGCCTTGGCTGCCACCTTCGACGTGAGGTGCGTCTTAACCACCATGCCGTCGGACACCGCCTGCGTGCAGGACGCGACGGGTTTGCGCTGCCCCTCGACCTCGACCAGACACTGCCGGCACGCGCCGGCCGGAGCGAGCAGCGGGTGGTCGCAGAACCGCGGGATAGCGATGCCCATCCGCTCGGCCGCCCGGATCACGAGCTCGCCCTTCGGCACCGTCACCTCGACGCCGTCGATGGTCAGCGTGACGGTGTCACTGCGCTTTTCAACGTCGGTCATGCTGTATCCTCTTCGTTCGCGACTGCGGGGCTCGCAAGCTCACTCCTCGCGCTCACGGTGTCCCTCGTCGTCTCGCGACTGCGAGGCTCGCAAGCTCACTCCTCGCGCTCACTAGTGCGCGCTCACTAGCTCGGCGCTGCGCAGCCTCGGCGGCGTACGCCCCTCGATGTAGTCCAGGTAGTCCTGCTTGAAGTACTGAATCGACGACGTGACCGGGCTCGTCGCGCCGTCGCCCAGCGCGCAGAACGCCCGGCCGAGAATGTTGTCACACGTGTCGAGCAGCGTTTCGAGGTCTTCGTAGGTGCCCTCGCCGGACAGGATGCGCCGGTAGATCCGCACCATCCAGTAGTTGCCTTCCCGACACGGCGTGCACTTGCCGCACGACTCGTGGTAGTAGAACTCCAGCCACTTGTACGTCGCGTAGACCGGATCGTCGTGGTCGGAGAAGATCTGGACGGCCGTGGTGCCGAGGATCGAGCCGGCCGCCGCGACACTGTCGAAGTCCAGCGGCAGATCCAGATGCTCGGTGGTCAGTAGCGGCGTGGAGGAGCCGCCGGGCGTCCAGAACTTCAGGCTGTGGCCCGGGAGCAGGCCGCCGCAGAGGTCGAGCAGCGTTCGCAGTGTCGTACCCATGCCGCACTCGTATTGGCCGGGGTTGACCACTCGGCCGGACAGCGAATAGATGACCGGACCGGACGAGCGCTCCGTACCCATTTGCTTCCACCACGCGGCTCCGCCGAGAACGATGTGCGACACGCTCGCGATCGTGCCGACGTTGTTCACCACGGTCGGGCAGGCGTAAAGACCGTGCGTGGCCGGGAACGGCGGCCGGAGCCGGGGCAGGCCGCGGAAGCCCTCCAACGAGTCGAGCAGGGCCGTTTCCTCGCCGCAGATGTAGGCGCCGGCGCCCCGGTGCAATACGACGTCGAGGTCGAAGCCGGAACCGAGGATGTCCTTGCCGATGTAACCCTTGGCGTACGCCTCGTCGATCGCGTTCTGTACGCGCCGTGCGGCGTGCACAGCCTCACCACGCATGTAGATGAACGCCCGGTTGGCCCGGATCGCGTAGCTCGCGATGATGATGCCCTCGATCAGCGCGTGCGGGTCGTTCATCATCGTCGGCAGGTCCTTGCAGGTGCCCGGCTCGCCCTCGTCCGCGTTGACCACGAGGTAGTGCGGCTTGCCGTCATTCTGCGGGATGAACGCCCACTTCATGCCGGTCGGGAAGCCGGCGCCGCCCCGGCCGCGCAGGCCGGAGTCCTTGATGAGTGCGATCAGGTCGTCCGGGTTGGCCGCCAACGCCTTGCGCAGGGCCAGGTAGCCCTCGAGCTTCTCGTACTCATCGATCTTCCAGGCGTTGGGGTTGGTCCAGCGCTTGGTCAGCACGGGCGTCAGCGCCGCCAGCGCCTGGGCCGATGGCGCGGTCATTTCGCTCCCTCCTTGACGGGAGCCGCCGGGATCGGCGCGTTCACGTCGTAGCGCGGCGCGGTGATGTTGTTGTCCTCGGCCAGGCGCGTGCCGCGGGTCGTCGGCGCGCTCGCCGCGACCGCCGCCACCGCGCCGTCGCGGTCGTCGGTGAGGCCAGCGTTCTGCAAGGCCATCTCACGCAACGTGCAGAGCGGGGCGCCACGGGTGGGCGCCGGTCGTTCGCCAGCCCGCAGTCCGGCGACCAGCGCGGTGGCCGTTTCGGGCGTCTGGTTGTCGTAGAACTCGTAGTTGACCGTCACGACCGGCGCGTAGTCGCATGCGGCCAGGCACTCGGCGTGTTCCAGCGTGATCGACCCGTCGGCGGCCGTCTCGTCGTGGCCGACGCCGAGATCCTCGGACAGCCGGCGGAAGATGTCGCCGCCGCCGAGCACGTCACACAACGTGTTCGTGCACACGCTGACCAGGTATTCGCCCGTCGGCCGGCGCTTATACATCGTGTAGAACGTGGCGACGGCGCCGACCTGTGCCTTGGTGAGGCCGAGTAGGTCGGCGCAGAACTCGACGCCGGCCGGCGTGACCTGCCCCTGCTCCGCCTGTACGAGGTGCAGCAGCGGCAGCAACGCGGAGCGTTCCCGACCGGCCGGGTAGCGAGCGATGATCTCGCGCGCCCGGGAGACGGTCGCGTCGCTGAACACCGGCTCGCGCCGACCCGTCGCAGCCGTTGCCTCGTGACGGTCTACCTCAGTGGAATCCATTTAACGATCACACCCACCCATGACGGGGTCGAGCGAGGCGCCCCCGGCGATGACATCGGCCAGCAGTCCACCTTCGGCCACCGCGGGGATGGCCTGCAGGTTGACAAAGCTGGGTTCGCGGTAGTGCACGCGGTAGGGCCGCGTCCCGCCGTCCGAGACGGCATGAACACCGAGTTCGCCGCGTGGCCCCTCGATCTGTATGTAGACCTGGCCCGGCGGCACCCGGAAACCCTCGGTGACGAGCTTGAAGTGGTGGATCAGCGCTTCCATCGACTGACCCATGATCTTCGCGATGTGCTCCAGCGAGTTGCCGAGTCCGTCGGCGCCGACGGCGAGCTGGGCCGGCCAGGCGATCTTGCGATCCGCGATCATCACCGGTCCCGGCCGCAACCGGTCCAGCGCCTGCTCAATGATCTTCAGCGACTCCCGCATCTCGCCCAACCGGACCTGGTAGCGGCCCCACACGTCGGCATCCTTGCTGGTGATCACGTCGAAGTCGTACGTCTCGTAGTCGCAGTACGGCATCGTCTTGCGCAGGTCCCACGGCAGCCCGGCCGATCGCAGCACCGGGCCGGTGATGCCCAGCGCGAGACAGCCCTGCACGTCGAGGACGGCCACACCCTGCGTACGGCGGATCCAGATGGGGCTGCCGGAGAGCAGGTCCTCGTAGCTGTCGATCCGGCCCGGCATGAAGTCGAGGAACTCGCGGATCTTCTCGATCGCCTCGTCCGGCACGTCCTGGGCGACCCCGCCCGGGCGGATATAGGCCATGTTCATCCGCAGGCCGCTGCACATCTCGAAGATGTCGAGGATGTATTCGCGCTCCCGGAAGCCGTAGATCATCATCGACAGCGCGCCGAGTTCCATTCCGGTGGTGGCGAGCCAGACGAGGTGGGACGCGATCCGGTTGAGCTCCATCATCAGCACGCGGATCGTCCGAGCGCGTTCGGTGATCTGGTCGTCGATGCCGAGCAGCTTCTCCACCGCGAGGCAGTAGCCGGCCTCGTTGAAGATCGGTGCGAGGTAGTCCATCCGGGTCACGAACGTCGTGCCCAGCGTCCAGTTCCGAAACTCGAGGTTCTTCTCGATGCCGGTGTGCAGATAGCCGACGACCGTACGGGCGTCGGTGACGGTCTCGCCTTCGAGTTCCAGCACGAACCGCAGCACTCCATGCGTGGACGGATGCTGCGGACCCATGTTCACGACGATGCGTTCGTCGTGGATCGGGTCACCCGAGCCGCCGAGCACCGAATCCCAGTCGCCGCCGGTCACGGTGAAGACGCGGCCTTCGGTGGTTTCCCGCTCGGTCGCGTAGGCGTCGGTCGTGGTCACTGTGCGCTCCTTCCGTTGCGCGGTGGTGCGGTGTTTCCTGGTACGGGCTCGCTCATCGGTAGGCCCGCCGCTCGTCCGGCGGTGGAATCTGAGCACCCTTGTACTCGACCGGGATGCCGCCCAGCGGATAGTCCTTGCGCTGCGGGTGGCCTTCCCAGTCGTCCGGCATCAGGATCCGGGTCAGACCGGGGTGGCCGTCGAAGATGACGCCGAACATGTCGTACGTCTCCCGCTCCTGCCAGTCGGCCGTCGGGTAGATGCTCGTGACGCTCGGCACATGCGGATCATCCGCGGTGACCGAGACCTCGAGCCGGATCAGGCGCCGGTACGTCATCGACGTGAGCTGGTAGCAGACGTGCAGCCGCCGTTCGTCGCTGCCGAGATAGTCGACGCCCGACACCGATGAGCACAGTTCGAAGCGCAGCGCGTCGTCGTCGCGCATCGTCTGGCACACCTCGGCGATGTGCTCCGCCTTGATGTAGAGCGTCAGCTCGCCCCGGTCGACGACGATCTTTTCGATCGCGTCGTCGAATCGGCCGTACGCGTCCTCGAGCGCGTCGACAACGTCGTCGTAGTAGCCACCGTACGGCCGCGGCGTGTCGAGAACGATCGACCGGCGCCGAACCAGGCCGCCGTATCCCGAGGTGTCACCGGTGCCGGCCACACCGAACATGCCGCGGCTGGTGGCGTCGCCGGAGACGGCGGCGTCGGAGCGGCGGCCGGTTGCGGGCTCGCGGCCTTCGATCGACTCGCTCATCGCTTCGCCCCCGGCATCTTGTGGGCCTCGTTCATCCAGTTCTCGATGCGCAGTTGCTCCTCGCGGCCCTCTTCGACCGCCTTGAGCCACTCCGCCTTCTTCTTGGCGTTGAAGCGATAGCTCGACGGCATCGAGCCGGCCTCGAGGATCGGGGCGCCCTCGTGCTCGCGCTTCGCTTCGAGCTGCTTCACCCGGCGGGCACCGAGCGGCTCGGCCATGATCTTCTCGTGCAGCTTGAGGATCGCGTCGATCAGCATCTCGGGCCGCGGCGGGCAACCGGGCAGATACATGTCGACCGGTACGACGTGATCGACGCCCTGCACGATCGCGTAGTTGTTGAACATGCCGCCGGACGACGCGCAGACGCCCATCGACAGCACCCACTTCGGGTCGGGCATCTGGTCGTAGATCTGGCGCAGGACCGGTGCCATCTTCTGGCTGACCCGGCCGGCCACGATCATCAGGTCGGCCTGCCGAGGCGACGCACGGAAAACCTCCATGCCGAAGCGGGCCAGGTCATACCGGGCCGCTCCGCTGGCCATCATCTCGATCGCGCAACACGCCAATCCGAACGTCGCCGGCCAGAAACTCGACTTTCGTGACCAGTTGACGAGCTTCTCGACCGAGGTCAGCAGGATGCCGCCGGGGAGCTTCTCTTCGATACCCATATGTCAGTTCCAGTCCAAGCCGCCCCGCCGCCAGACGTAGGCGTACACGACGCCGACGGTGGCGATGAAGACGAGCATCTCGAAGAAGCCGAACGCACCGAGCATCCGATACGAGACGGCCCAGGGATAAAGGAAGATCGTTTCGATGTCGAACACGATAAACAGCATGGCGACCAGGAAGAACTTGACCGGAACGCGGCCGCCGCCGACCGGTTGCGGTGTCGGTTCGATCCCGCATTCGTAGGCGTCGAGCTTGGCGCGGTTGTAACGGTGCGGGCCAGTGAACCGCGCAGCGGTCACGGAGAACAGTGCAAAGAGCAGTGCCAGTGTGAAGAGCCCGATCAGCGGGACCCATGCGGATAGCGACATGACTTCGAGACTCCGTCCTTCCCTGCCCTACTGTGTTGCCGTGTCTGGTGGCGTTGCCCTGTCTGGTGGCGTTGCCGTGTCCCATGGTCGTGGAATGCCGACCCCCTTGATCACACGGCCGGTGCCACCCGCGTCATCGCGTTGATGATCCGGTCCATCGCGTCGCCGTCCCGCGGATCGGTCAGGTTGGCGAGCAGTTTCAGGACAAACCGCATCAGTGTGGGATGCGGAAGTCCGTGTTTGGTGGCGACGCGCATGATGTGCGGATTTCCGATGAGCTTCACGAACCAGCCGCCGAGACGGTAGTACCCCCCGAAGCGAGCCTTCAACTCGGTCGCGTAATGCGCGAGCGCCCGCTCCCGGTCCGCGCCGGCCGGCCGGGCCAGCGCCTGCACGATCACGTCCGCCGCGATCTCGCCGGACTCCATCGCGTACGCGATGCCCTCGCCGTTGAACGGGTTGACCATGCCACCCGAGTCACCGACCAGCAGCACGCCGCGGGTGTAGTGCGGCACCCGGTTGAAGCCCATCGGCAGCGCCGCGCCCATGATCGGGCCGTCCGCGTTCGCCTCATCGTTCATGCCCCAGTCGTCCGGCGTCGTCGACAACCAGTCCGTCAGCATGTTCCGGTAGTTGGTCTTGCCGAACGCGGTCGACGAGTTGAGCACGCCGAGACCGACGTTGACGCGCCCGTCACCCATCCCGAAGATCCACCCGTAGCCAGGCAATAGCACGTCGTCCCCGCCGCTGTGCCACTTCTTCGTCGATGCCGCGCTCGGCGCGACGTCGACACCGCGCGACCGGAGCTCCAACCACGACTCCAGGTAGTCGTCATCGTGCTTGGCGGCCGACTTGTAGTAGCGGCGGACCGCGACGCCGATCGGGCGGTCGTCGCGCTTGGCGATGCCGAGCGAGAGCGCGAAGCGTCCGGACACTCCGTCGGCCGCGACGACCACCGGCGCCTGGTACTCGACCGGCTCCTTGTCGTCGCCGACCTGGGCGGACACCCCGACGACGCGACCCGCCTCGTCGAGCACCGGGCCCGTGACAGTCGTGCTGGTGCGCAGCTTCGCGCCGGCCGCCACCGCGGCCCTGGCGAGGATCTCGTCGAAGTCCAGCCGGGTGCGCGTCAGGCCGTAATTCGGGTAGCTCGCAAGATCCGGCCAGTCGAGCTCCATCCGGATCCCGCCGCCGATCACCCGGAGCCCCTTGTTGCGGACCCAGCCCGGTGTCTGCGTGTCGATACCCATCGTGACGAGCTGGCGGACGGCGCGGGGGGTCAATCCGTCACCGCAGACCTTCTCCCGGGGGAACTCCGCCTTCTCCAGCAACTCGACGGTCAGACCGTGGCGGGCGAGGTGAAACGCGGCGGCCGAACCACCCGGTCCGGCGCCGACGACGATCACGTCAGCCGCTCGGATTTCGCTCACGTCCCTCACCGCCTCTGCTTACAGCTTGTCACGCTCGATGCCGTTCGTGAAAGTCTTCACAAGGCCGTCGGCCAGCAGTCTAGAACTCTTCGAGACCTCATTGCACAGCGAGGTCACGGTCGGCGCGAGCATCCGGTCGCCGTCCGCGGTGGAGCGCGACGATCCCGCCGGTCAAGTTCCGCCATGCGACGTTTGTCCAGTCCGCCGCCGTCATCTTTGCCGCCAAACCGGCTTGATCTGGCCACGCTCGAATCGATTCGGCCAGATAGACGTACGCGTCCGGGTTCGACGCGATCTTGCGCGCCACCGAGGGCAGGGCCGCCATCAGATAGGCCAGGTACGCGTGCCGGAAGGCGCCGTTGGTCGGGTGGGAAAACTCGCAGATGACGACGCGCCCACCCGGCTTCGTGACGCGGGCCATCTCGGCCAACGCCGCCGCGGTGTCGTGGATGTTGCGTAGGCCGAACGAGATCGTGATCGCGTCGAACGTCGCGTCCGCGAAAGGCAGCGACAGTGCGTCACCGGCGAGCAACGTCGCATCCGGCCGCGTCTTCTTTCCCGCTCGTAGCATGCCCAGCGAAATGTCGATGCCGATCACCCGGGCGCCCGACCGGGACAGTTCCAGAGTGGACACACCGGTTCCGGCGGCCAGGTCGAGCACCAGATCACCGGGGCCGAGAGCGAGCGCCGACCGGGCGGCCTCGCGCCACATCCGATCCCGGCCAAAGGAAAGGATCGTGTTCGTCCGGTCGTAGCGGTCCGCAACGCCGTCAAACATCGCGGCGATCTCGTCCGGACGCTTGTCCAGTTGGGCGCGGGTCACATTGGTCAGGATGCCAGCAGCGTCCACGGCGACCGCACGCGGCCCGGTGGGGTGGCCGTCCGGCGCCTTACGTGGCGGTTGGCGATCGGATTTCGCCGCCAACCGCCACGACGACGCCGGCCGCGAACGCCGACCGTCCGGTCCAGGCGCTTACGATCGTCGGTCCAGGGGCTTAAGAGAACGGCTTAAGAGAACACAGCAATCGAGGAGAAGTGGGACACCACCCGGTCGTCGGTCGGATCGTCGGCCGGCGTGTGGTGGACGGCCATGTGCCGGTAGAGGGTGTCGCGCTGGGCCGGAATGCGCCCGGCCGACCGGATCATCCAGACCAGCTCGTGCAGGTTCGAGCGGTGCCGGGCACCGGCGCTGGAGATGACGTTCTCCTCCAGCATGATCGAGCCGAGATCATCGACGCCCATGTGCAACGCGATCTGACCGATGTCCTTGCCGGTGGTCAGCCACGACGCCTGCAGGTGTTCGATGTTGTCGAAGAACAGCCGCGCGACCGCCACCAGCCGGAGGTATTCGAGGCTGGTCGCCTGCGTACGGCCCTTGAGGTGGTTGTTCTCCGGCTGATACGTCCACGGGATGAACGACCGGAAGCCGCCGACCTCCCCGGTGGCGCCGTTCGCGGTTTCGGCCACGCCGTCGTAGCCGCGAGCGACGGCGAGGTCCTGCACGTCACGGATCATCCGCAGGTGCTCGATGCGTTCGGCATTGGTTTCGCCCGTACCCATCATCATCGTGGCCGTCGACGACACGCCGTGGCGATGGGCGGTCGCCATGACCTCCAGCCAACGGTCACCGGATTCCTTCAGCGGCGCGATCGCCGTACGTGGCCGGGCCGGGAGCATCTCGGCGCCCGCGCCGGCGATGGAGTCGAGGCCGGCCGCCTTGATGCGGGTGACCGACTCCTCGATCGACACCCCGGACACGTTCGACATGTGGATGATCTCGCTCGGCCCGATCGAGTGGATCACCAGATCCGGATATGCCGCCTTGACCGTCGAGAACAGCCGCTCGTAATACTCGACGCCGAACTCGGGGTGGTGCCCGCCCTGCAGCATGACCTGGGTGGCGCCGAGGTCGATAGCCTCGCCGCATCGCCGCAGGATCTCCTCCATCGAATGCGACCAACCCTCGGCGTGCTTGGGTGCTCGGTAGAACGCGCAGAACTTGCAGGCCGTCACGCAGACGTTCGTGTAGTTGATGTTGCGATCGATGATGTACGTGACGATGCCGTCCGGATACCGCCGGCGGCGTACGGCATCGGCGGCCTCACCGAGCGCGTGGAACGGCGCGTCCGTGTAGAGCAGCAGCGCCTCGTCCGGCGTGATGCGCCCACCGTCCGCGGCTCGCCGCAGGATGCCGTCGATCTCGCCGTTGACCGGTGCGGTGCTGTCGTTCGTCACGCGCCTGAGCCTACCTGCGTGCCCGGCCGGGGCGCTCCAGGTGCCGTCCACCCCGATCTCATCTCGAACGGCACCACCCCGAGACGTAAGGTCTTGCCATGGCTGACATGCGGTATCGCAGATTAGGTAACTCGGGGCTGGTCGTCTCGGTCGTCGGGCTCGGCTGCAACAACTTCGGGCGGAAGGTCGACGACGCCGGGACGAAGCTGGTTGTCGACGCCGCCCTCGACCACGGCATCAACCTCTTCGACACCGCCGACATCTACGGCGAACCGCAAGGTGGCTCCGAATCAGCGCTCGGCAAGGCGCTGCGCGGTCGGCGCGACGATGTCGTGATCGCCACCAAGTTCGGCATGGACATGCACGGCCTCAACGGGGTCGATCACGACGCTCGCGGTTCCCGGCGCTACGTGACGCGGGCGGTCGAGGCGTCACTACGCCGACTCGACACCGACTACATCGACCTCTACCAGTTGCACCGGCCGGACGCCGCGACCCCGATCGACGAGACGCTGGCGGCGCTGGACGATCTCGTACGGGCCGGAAAGGTCCGCTACCTCGGCAACTCGAACTTCGCCGGCTGGCAGATCGCCGACGCGGCCTGGACCGCCACGACATCACATCGCACACCGTTCGTCAGCGCCCAGAACGAATACAACTGGCTGCAGCGCGACGTCGAAGCCGACGTGGTGCCCGCGTGTGAGCGCTTCGGTCTCGGACTGCTGCCGTTCTTCCCGCTGGCCAGCGGCCTGTTGACCGGCAAGTACAAGCGGGGCGAGGCCGCTCCCGCCGACGGTCGGC
>DATCXD010000468.1:0-12799 GCA_036566005.1 Micromonosporaceae bacterium
CCGCCATCACGCTCACCCCAACGACGCGGCGAAAGACCCGGACGTGGGCGCCGGTGCATTGATTTTCACGGCCGGACAAGCAAGCGCGAGTCGTGGCGTAGCCCGTTGGCTTTACCGGTTCCAGGCGTACCTGTTCTTCCCGCTGCTGTTGCTCGAGGCCATCAATCTGCGGGTCGCGAGCGGCCGATATCTCCTCAGCTCGGACAACCGACACCGGACTCGTGAGGCACTTCTGCTCGGCCTACACGTCGCGGTGTACCTGTCGGGCGTGTTTCTCGTGCTGTCTCCGATCAAGGCGATCGTATTCATCGCCGTGCACCAGGGGATCTTCGGGGTATACCTCGGGTGCTCGTTCGCCCCGAACCACAAGGGCATGCCGGAGCTGAGCGCGGACGACGACGCGGACTTCCTGCGCCGCCAGGTGTTGACGTCCCGCAACGTACGCGGTCATTGGCTCACCGATGCCGCGCTCGGGGGATTGAACTACCAGATCGAACATCATCTGTTCCCGTCGATGCCGCGCCCGAACCTCCGTCACGCTCAACGCCTCGTTCGCGACTTCTGCGCCGGTCACGATGTGTCCTACCTGGAGACCGGTCTGGTCCGCTCCTATGCCCAGGCGATCCGGCACCTCGACACCATCGGCCGGGTCACCCGTGCCTGCCAAACCGGCTGAGGTGCTTGCGTCTGGCCACTCGGGTCACATCCAACGACGAGATCACATCGCGATCCATCCGCATCGCCGAATTCGCCCGCGTCTCAGGACTGCCCACCATCTGAAGGGCCAGCATGACGAGATCGATGCCAATGCCGCGTTCATCGCCGGTCGCCGTATGGCGAACCCATGCGACGACCCCGGCAACCGATGAGAAGTCCCAGAACGGCGCGGCGATGATGCCGGCACGGACCGTGCAAGGGCGGACGAACACCGCCGAACCCGTCCCAGCATCTGCCGGCACGGTCCGACGCGACGATTCACGCAGCGATTCACGTGGCGATGCGCTGCTGCTCGCGCTGAATGCGCTGCTGCCGGGTGATCCGGCGCGGACGGCAGCCCGCGCCAGCGCAATCGCGTGGTACCTGCCGTTGGCCGGGCATCTGGCCCGCCGATACGCCGGCCGCGGCGAACCGCTGGGCGACCTCAGTCAGGTCGCCACGATCGGGCTGATCAAGGCGATCGACCGGTACGACGCCAGCCGGAACGTACCGTTCACGAGCTACGCCGCCCCGACCATCCTCGGCGAAATCAAGCGATACTTCCGCGATGCCACCTGGACAATCCGGGTGCCGCGCAGGCTCCAGGAAGCCCGCATCGCCTTGGCGGTCGCCACCGAGCACCTGACACGGCAACTCCAAGGTGTGCCGAGTACGACGGATCTCGGCGCCGCCCTCGGCCTCAGCACCTCCGACGTTGACGCTGCCCGGCGGGTCGGCAGCGCGTACCGCCCGTTGTCGCAGCCGCGGGTGTCAGCGGACGGCGAGATGATCTCGGCCTTCGACCTCGTCGGCGGCCCCGATCCCGAGTTCGAGGCGGTCGATCGGCGACTGTCGCTCCGCCCAATGCTGGACGCGCTGTCCGAGCGCGACCGGCGCATCATCGCATTGCGGTTCATCGACGAGCTGACGCAAGCTGAGATCGGCGTAACGCTGGGCATCTCGCAGATGCATGTCTCGAGACTGCTGACGCGATCGTTGGCCACGTTGCGCGATCAGATGATCGCCAATGGTGGATGAGAGAGCAGGTCTCATCCCTCAGAATCGTCGTCCGGACGACCGCCGTCGTCGACCCCGTACCCGGCATTGCTCAGCATCCGACGCAAGTCGACGACCATCTGGGCGTCGATGTCTTTATGCGCGGGAGGATCGAGAAACTCGGTCTCGCCACCCAACGTCACGGCGAGCTTGCCCCCGTGCTGCTCCGCAACCGATCCCACCGTTTCTAGCAACGACACCGCGGCATTCCAACCGATGTTGTGGCTGACCGGATGCTGGAACAGCTGACGCAGCGTATTGCGATGGTGATTGCTCAGATGCATCGGCTCCGACGTTGATGACATTGAAACTCCCGTCCGCCGTCAACCGTCTCGGCTTCGGATGTTGGGCGTCGTCGCGGACCCAGCTATATAACCGAGCGTACGTCGGATTCTCGCTGACGAGACGTCATTGGCGGCGGAAACCGGAGGCCGGGCGAGACAACGCTCAGGAATCCGGTCGACCGACCCTCCCGACGTTTCATTGATGAAATGTCGATGAGGTGACGTTCAGCCATCGACCATGGTGGACAGAAGGCGCGGAAGATCGACAACGGCAACGCCGATTGAGCTATCCGCGCTCCCGTACGGAACGACGAGGCGGTCGCCGTGTACGAGCGCGCCGCAGGTATAGGCGACGTTGGGCACGTAACCGTCGCGTTCCTCCTGAGTCGGTTCGATCAGGGGTTCGGCCAACTGACCACGTACGCGGGTCGGGTCGTCGATGTCCAGCAGCATCGCGCCGATGGAATATCGCCGCATCGGGCCGACCCCATGGGTCAGTACGAGCCAGCCTTCCGGGGTCTCCACCGGCGATCCGCAGTTGCCGATCTGAATCAGCTCCCACGCCCGCCGCGGGGTGGCGATCGTGATCGGCTGATCCCACGCGTACCCGTCCATCGATGACGCCACGGAGATGTTCTCCCGATCCCAGCGCGACAACGCGAGATGGCGGCCACGGACCGGTCGCGGGAACAGGGCCATTCCCTTGTTCGTTGCGGCCACGCCGGTCAGCTGCGCGGCGCTAAAGGTACGAAAGTCGTTGGTGCTCAAGAGTTGTGGCGTCACTCGGTGCCCGTCATACGCGGTGTACGTCGCATGGTAGATGATCATTCCGAGGTCATCGACGAAGCGTACGAAGCGGGCATCCTCCATGCCGTTGCTCTCCGACGGCGCGCGGGGCATGAGGACCCGTTGATCGAGCACCGAGTCGGCCGGGTAGGTCACCTCGTAGTTGCACGCTGCGATCCACCGGAGGTGCGCGATGGTGCGATCCGCGGTGTGCCGCGTGAGACGCCGGCCATGAAATGTCGCGAGCAGATCTTCGAGTTCGACTGAGGTGAACCGGTCCGGAAGTGAGTCGATTACGAAGACGGCGTCCTCGGCATCGTCGCCGAGCTCACTGAGCGCGCGGTGGAACTGATCGCGGTCGTAACGCGAGTCGACGCGTCGCCCGGCCGTGATGTGGCCGGCCGGCTGGTCGAGACGAAGCTGCCCATCCACCCCCACGACCCCGGTACGGAATTCGATCGCCGAGCGATGGCCTTCACCCACGGCTCGAAGACTCAGCACCACTCGCAGCTCGCCCGCGGCCAATCCACGTTGGTCGGGGTGCTCCACGATGGACGGGTTGAACAAGGCCGCCGCTTCCAGCGAGTACTCGTGCGTGAAGTAAGCCCCGATGAGAAGCCGCACGGCCTTCGGCAGCTCAACGGTGGCGCCGAGCCGGTGCGCGACCAGCTCGAAGTGCTCCTGGAGGACGGGCCGTAGGTCGCTATGGCGGTCTTCGAATAGTGCCAACGTCTTGTCGAGAGCTGCGCCGGCCGCGGTCGCATCCAGCTCCATGATCCGCTCGAGCACCGGGTTCACCCGGGACTGCCCGTGGATCAGCTGTTCGTCGCCGGGGACGAAGAGGCGTGTGACCACCCGCCGCGGGTCGGGTCGCAGCATCCCCGGCGTATGCGACACGATCAGCGACGGCGCTGGCACGCTCACCGAGCGGTCGCCGGCAGGTGGACGGCCTGCTGCATTGTGGCGATCATGGCTAGCGTCGACTCGGCACCTTGGTTGGCGTTGCGGCCGTCCGCGGTCAATGCGTCGAAGCCGGCGCCGGTCGCCGGGTCCCACATGGGCACACCCCGATCGTTCGCGCCGAGGAACCACCGCACCGCCAGATCGAGTCCAGCAGCCCAGTTCGTGTCTTCGGTGAGGTCGAGGGCTCGAACACATGCATCAGCGATCGCCGCTACCTCGATGGGTTGCTGGTCGAAGGACGGACGTAGATCGGCCGGTCCTCGTCCGCCTACCGGTGACACAGACAGATGCCCGTCGTACGTCTCCGTCTCGAGCAGCCAACCGAGGAGACTCAGTCCGTCGTCGAGGATCGACCGGTCGTCGAGGTGGTGACCGGCCGCGATCAGCGCCTCGGCTATCGCCCCGTTCGCGTACGCGAGGCGCGGCTCTGGCCATCGCCACGTCGGATCCTGTGCCGGGCGACCGATCCGCGCGGCCGCGTCGACAAGCAGCGTGCGCGCCGGCTCGTGTCCGGCGTGCACGGAGAGCATTTCAGCGGCGCCGAGCGCGGCGAACGCCATCGCCCGCCGGTCGGGGCTGCGCTGCTTCGCACCGCGGTCGAACCGCGTCGCGGCGGTTGCTCTTATCCACGAATCGTCGCTATGGGCAGCGGCGGTACCGAGGGCCCACTGGGCGCGACCCCACCAATCGCCGACGCCCGGAACGTCCTGCCAACGGCCCAACGTGTCGAGCCGGTTGTGGCATGCGCCGTTCGGCGCCTGCGCGTCGAGGACGAAATCGAAGTACGTGGACGCGAGCTTACGCAGATCACGTGACGGCGCCGGTTCGCGGCACAGGACGATCAGTGCGCGCGCGGTGTCGTCGAGGCAGTAGCCGCCCTCGATGCGGGGGACGGATCCGTTCGCGTGTTCGAAGATGCCCCTGCCGTCCGAGAGCCGCATGACATGGGCAAACGACACCCGCCCGCTCATAGGACGGCCACCGATCTACGCGCATCGACGAGCTCCGCGCCGAGGGTGCGATATCGCGCCGCAACCTGCGACCAGCGCAGGTCCGGTGCGGCGGCGGCCGCGTGACGGATCATCGCCGCCGCGAGATCCGGCTCAGTCAGCACCCGGCGGAGGGCGTGGGCCAGTGCATCCGGGTCGGCATGCGGCACGACGAGACCGGCTCCGGACGCCAGCAATTCCACCGCATGGGGAAACGCGGTCGCGACGACCGGCTTGCGCGCCGCCACCGCCTCGATCAGCACGCCTGAGGTGACTTGCTCCCGAGACTCGTACGGCAGCACCACGACATCGGCCTCGGCGACGACCCGTCGGAGCGCGCCGCTGTCCAGGTACGCCGGATGGAACGACACCAGGTCGGCCACGCCACGCGCGGTTGCGCGGGCGGCCAGCGACGTGCGGTACGCCTCCCCATCGCGCGTGAGTACTCGCGGGTGGGTCTGGCCGACGATCCGGTATTGCGGGGCCGGATCCAGCGCACGCAGGTGCGACAGCGCATCGATGGCGCCCTCGATGCCTTTGCCCGGGCCGAGCAGGCCCCAGGTCAGCAGGCGCGGCGGACCGGGCCGACGATACGCGTCGGCATGGGCCGACTCGGTGACTGCGCCGTGTGGGATGACGACGACTTTGGTCGCATCGACGTCGTATCCAGCGAGCAGCCGGTCGCGGGCCGTCATCGACATGACAACCAGCGCGTCGGCGCGGTCCGCCACCCGTTCGAGGATCTCGCGCTGGTGGATCGACGGTGTCGAGAGCACGGTGTGCCCGATGACGATGACGGGTGCGGCGACGAGGTCGAGCACGTCGAGCACGTGCGCGCCGTCCGAGCCGCCGTACAGGCCGAACTCGTGCTGGACGATCACCACTTGGTGGTCGTCGAGCGCCACCGCGGCCTCGGCCACCGACCCGTGATCACGAACAAGATGATGGATCACCCGTCCAGACAGCGGTTCCGGCTCGTCCACCAACCGGACCACTCCGGTCGAGTCGCCGGCTGCGGTCAATGCATCCGACAGCGACGCGGAGAATGTGGCTATACCGCATTGCGTAGGCGGAAAGGTACTCAGAATTCCGAACGACAGCCCCACCGGGCACGACCTTCTGGCTCACAGGCCCAAACGGGCCACGAACAACGCGCCGGTCCACAGCGGGCGGCGACAACCGTTGAACGGCAGGCAGCGCCTAGTCGATGGGTCGATGCACGCGATCCCGGTTCCGGTGTCAGGCGATCGTCACCTATGACGACAAATACGCTCAATGGTCCAGGAGCGGCAGAGGATCGGGATGGGATCCGCGTCGTTGACCAGCCTACCAGGCAATGCTGATATCGACGTGGACCGATGGCGTGCCACGGTCGAAAGGGTACCCGACGCCGATCGGTCGAACGAGCAGCCCATTGCGGTCAGGACAACCGTGAATGGGCAGTCTCCGCGGGCGGAGCCAGACCGAATCGTGGTCTTGCTGCTCGGCCACCAGGACGGCTGGCCGTAGCCAGCATCGTTGCCTCCGCGTAGACGGTCAGCCGTGGGCCTGGCGAAGCTCGGAGTACGCGAACCCGAAAAGGACCGCTAAGTAGGCGATGCCGAGGGTGTCCGGCGTCCCGAAAGTCGGTGCGACACCCTCGGCCCCGGAGGCACCGCGCCGGCCGCCGCCTGACGGCTCATCGAGGAGTTTGTGATGACCCAAACCGCCAACCAAGCTGACCAGAAGAACGGGCCAACCGCTCCGGGGCGCGGCTAACACGTCTGGCACGACGAACGCGTCTTGGCGCGCGTCAGAGTCGGCTGACAAACGACGACGGAAAGATTACTGTCGCGGACGGCGTAGTTCCGGTCGGAATGTTCCGGCTTTCCGTGACGCATGATCACGAGCGTGCGGGAAGTCAGGCGCGCAGCCTAGATGCCGACGGATATCCGCACGATCCCACACTCCCCGGGATCGTCAGCGTCCCTGCACCGTCATGAGCGGCCGTCAACGAAAGAGCGCGAAGTAGATCGCGACGTACTGGCAAAGCGCGGCGAGCAGTGTGAACGCGTGGAAGACCTCGTGATGGCCGAACGTTGTCGGCCACGGATTCGGCCATCGCATGGCGAAGCACGCCGCGCCGACCGTGTAGAGCATGCCGCCGCTCAGCAACAGGACGAGAGCGGTAAAGCCGCCCTTCTGCGCGATGTCCGGCAGCACGAAGATGGCGACCCAACCGAGCGCGACGTAGAGCGGCGCGGCCAGCCATCTCGGCGCGTCCGGCGTGATCAGATTCATGGCGACGCCAAAGATCGCACCGCCCCAGACCACCGACAGGATCACGATCGCCGTCGTGTGCGGCAACAGCAGGACCGAGAACGGCGTGTACGTCCCCGCGATGAACACGAAGATCATCGAGTGGTCGAGGCGGCGCATGATCGCGTAGCCGCGCGGCGACCAGACCCGTCGGTGGTAGAGCGCGCTTGCGCCGAACAGTCCACACACGGTCATGCTGTAGATCGCACAGCTGACCGCGGGTATGACACCGCCGCCGAGCGTCGCGGCGACCGTGACCAGCACGACCCCCGCCGCGATTGCTGTGAAGAACCCGTACGTGTGCAGCCAACCGCGCATGCGCGGCTTACCGATATCGACCGGCCGCTGGCGCCGTGTCAGGACCGGCGACGTCGAGACATCGGAAGGCTTACTCACGCACGCCAGATTACGACGAACCGGCAAATCGCCGGCGGGCCAACGATCCCGCAGCGGCACGTCGAGTTCCCGCTGCGCCGCCCGCCAATCTCCCCACAACCAGACCGTCGGGCCCGCGCCGCTGCCTACCCATCGACGTGGCGGGGACGCCGTGCCGGCGGACGTGAGGCATGGGCGCGGCGTACTCCGGCGCCGTCAGCCGGGAAGTGTCCCGAGCGTGACGGATACGGCCACCGTCGAGCCATCCGGCTGCAACACCGTGACCGTGGCCTTCTGGCCGGGCGACAAGTTCGCCAGGACCTCGGTCAGATCACTCGCGGTCGGGGTGGCCGTGCCGTTCACCTCAACGATGACCTGGCCGGCCGTCAAACCGGCCGCCGCGGCCGGACCACCGGGCTGGACGCTGACGATGCCGACGCCGCCGGGCTGACCCCCCGATCCGGTGACCGTTGTAGCCCGGATCCCCAACGCCGCACGGTGCGAGTTGGTGACCTTGCCATGCGCGACGATTTGGCCGGCAATGTCCTTGACGATGTTGCTTGAGATCGCGAACCCGATGCCGGGCGCCGCGCCGCCGCCTTGCTGGTCGGTTGCGGCCAGAGTCGGGATGCCGATCACCTGGTCGGCGAGATTGACCAGCGCGCCGCCGCTGTTGCCCGGATTGATCGCAGCGCTCGTCTGGATCGTGTCGGGCAGCGTCGCACCCGGTGAGCCCTGACCCGAGGGCTCCGACACCGTGCGTCCGACCGCCGACACGATCCCGTTGGTAACACTGCTGGCCAGGCCCAGCGGGTTGCCGATGGCCAACACGATCTCGCCGACCACGACCTTGCTGGAATTGGCGAACGTGGCCGGCTTGAGCCCAGACGGATCGCTGACTCGGATCACGGCCAGATCGTCCGGTGGGTATCTCCCGACCAGGGTCGCCTTCAGCGTCTTGGCGGTGCCCGACGGCGTCACCTGAAACGACGTCGCCGATCCGACCACATGGTCGTTGGTGACGATATCGCCGCGCGCGTCGAACACGACGCCGGAGCCGAGATCGCGGTTGGTGCGGATCAACACGACCGAGGGCAGCACCGCACGGACGGTCTGTACGTAGTCGGCCTGCAGTGAGTCGGACCCCGGGGCGGTCGGCGGTGCCGACGACGGGGGCGGTGCACCCAGGCCGCGCGTCACCGGGCCGGCACATGCCGCGAGCCCCAGCATCAACGCGGCCACCGCCGTCCCGGACAGCCCGCGACGGATGATATGCGCTCTCATCCTTGCTCCTCCACGTCCGTGCGCGGATCGTGCACCGTGCGCCGCATCGTTCGAGATGGTTTTCGAGGTGCGCAGCCCGCCCCAGCCGCATGGCGTTTGGCCACCCTCAAGGATCGTCGCGTTGCTCGCGGCCCGCAGCGAAACGGTTGCAGGTGCTGGGCATCGCTCGGCGATCGCTCAATCCGGCTACCCACCGGGCTCGCGCTGCTGGCCGGGTCGGATCGCGCGGTCACGGTGCCGCGAGCGCGTGAGAGTTTGTCGTGGCGCCGGGTCACAGCGCTCGTCATCGACAGCGGTCATAATGTCCGTATGCGATCGCGGAAGTATCGGATAGTCACCACGCTCGAATCGGTGAACAACCGGTTGACCCGACTCACGCTGCGATATGGCGTCGCGCTGCCGGCGTTCGCGTTGCTGGAGACCACCGGTCGGATCTCCGGCCGGCCGCGGTATAGGCCCGTCGGCAACGGTGTGGCCGGTGACGAATTCTGGCTCATCGCCGCACATGGCGAGCAGGCGGACTACGTCCGCAATATCCGGACCGATCCACGGGTACGGGTCAAGATAAAGGGCCGTTGGCGCAGCGGCGTTGCCGTCCCGTTGCCGGCGGACGACACGGTCGCGCGATCACGTACGCTGCGCTATCGGTGGGACGCCGCGATCGGACGGCTCATGGCCTCCTCGCCGCTGACGATCCGGATCGATCTCGATCCCGAATGACAACCGGCCGAGCGCCCGGGCCGCCCGGGCCGCCCGAGCCGCCCGAGCCGTACGCAACCGGCACGATGGCCGGCACATGCCGGGCGTACTCGATGTAGTCGTCGCCGAGCTGCCGACGCAGGTCGCGCTCTTCGAACCGCAGGCCGACCGCGATGTACGCCGAACCGGCCGCGGCGAACAACACGTGGCCGAGGCTCATCCGTGGCGTTGCCCAGAACACGATCAGCAGTCCGAGCATCATCGGATGCCGAACCCACGCGTAGAGCCAACGATCGGTGAAGGACGGCGGCTCGTACGGCCCCCGGCGCGACGGCCACCATGCCTGGCGCAGCCCCGCGAAGTCGAGATGATCGACCATGAACGTCGCGCCGACCGCGACCAGCCAGCCGATCGCGTACACGGTCCAGATCGCGGCGGCGGCCAGCGGCTCACCGACCCGCCAGACCGTCGCGGGAATCGGCCGCCACAGCCCGAAAACCAGGCCCAGAGCAACGCTGGCGGTCAAGACGTACGTGCTCCGTTCGGCCGCCGCTGGCACGATCCTCGCGAGCCACCGTTTGAATCCGGTTCGCGCCATGACCGAGTGCTGCACGGCGAACAGCAACAACAGCGCCGCATCGATCGGTAGCGCGGCCCACGCCGACCCGTCTTTCCGGCCGTCGACGGTGTGCCCGATGTCAACGTTGGCGAGAAAGGCGACCGCCCAAAACACACTGGCGACGAACGCCAGGTAGGCCACGGTCGCGTACGCGATGACGCCCGGCTGCCGATCCGTACCGCGTGTGTCCGCCATGGTTTCGATCCTGGCCGCCACCGCGGACAGCGTCAGCCGGAAAAATACCGCATCTTGTTGGCTGACACCCCGTCCGCCGATCACCCGCGGGCGAGCAGCCGTTTCACCTCGACCACGCCGGCGAGTGCTGCGCCGTCATCGGTGGACTGTGGAATGAGGTTGAATTCGGTGCACCCGGCGTCGACGTACGGCGCGAGGAAGGCCGCCACATCCTCGGCCGTCCCGTACGGGCAGTAGCGCTCGAATCGCTCGAATGGCAGGCCATAGAACGCTTGCATGGCGGGCGCGAGGCAGGCCCGCGCCACCTCCCGTGATTCCGCGAGCCCGCACCACACCTGCATGCCGTGACGCGTCGGCGGATCGACCCGACCAACGCGAGCGGCCTCGGCCGCGATCGCGTCGGCGACCTCGGCGAAGCGTCGCGGCGAATTCCAGATGCCGAGCCACCCGTCGCCGAACTCGCCGGCCCGCCGCACGGCCGCGTCCGACCTTCCGCCGACGATGATGGGGATCGGCGGTGTCGGTGCCGGCGCGATGATCGCTTCGTCAAGTTCGAAGAACCCGCCGCGCCTGGTTACCTTCGCACCCGACATCAATTCGCGCAGGATCGCGAGGGACTCGTTCATCCGCCGACCTCGCGTCGCGGGATCGACGCCGCAGTTGAATACCTCGCGGCGGTCCTCGCCGCCGACGCCGACGCCGAAGGTGAGGCGTCCGGGCGCCAGCCGGCCGAAGTCGGCGAGTTGCCGGGCCACGACGACCGGATGGCGAAGTGGCAACAGGTACACGCCGGTGTACACCGGCAGTGTGGGGTGGAGCATCGCCAGCGCGGTCGCCTGCACGATGCCGTCGAATCCGGCGCCGGCAAAGCTGACGTGATCGCCGCAGCACACGTGATCGATGCCCGCGTCGGCCACCCGCTTCAGGTAGGGCGCGGCCACCGCCGCGCCTTTGTGCAGCAGATCCATCGGCGCAAAAACTCCGATCCGGATCACGTCAGCCATGCCGTCCCCCACCGGTGTCCGTCATACGTGCCGGCCAGCGCACCGAGCATTTCATGCCCCCTAGCACGGTGATGGAGAACCCGCAGGTTCCGTTGGGCACACAGGTGGACACACCCCATCGTCTCGACCACCGCGATGCGTGTCAGCGGGGGAAATACCTCACTTAGGGCCGCCGACCGGTTTCGTCGTCGTTTCGGCGCCCGGCCGGCCGTTCGCCGCAAACCAGGCCGCGATCTGTGCGCGCGAGCGGAAACCCATCCTCAGTCGGATCCGTTCCACATGGGATTCGGCCGAACGTTCGGTGATATGCAGCCGAGCCGCGATTTCGCGATTGGGCAGTCCCTCGTACACGAGCGCCGCCACCTCGCGCTGCCGTGCGGTCAGCGTCGGCACCACCGGACGCCGCAATGCCGGGAGACCGAGATATTTACGGATCACGTGAGCCAGCGCGTCGACATCGCCGATGTAGGGGAGGTGGGCCCGGCCCGGCAGCACCGCAAGTTCGGCTCCCGGAATGAGCTTGGCCAACTCCCGGCCCTGCGCCAGCGGCGCTGCGCGGTCGCGCTCGCGATGCACGACCAGCGTGGGTGCATTAATGCGGGCGAGAACGTCGGTGACATCGACGCGGTAGCTGAGAGCCAACATGGTACGGACGGTGTCAGCGCTCGCGGCCGCGCGCTGATATTCGATGAAGGCGGCGCGAGTTGCGGGATCGGCGTCCGGCGCGAATATGTCGGTCAGCACATCTGAGCCGAGCCCCCAGTGTTGAGAAATCAGGCCGAGAACGTGTTGCTGGACGCCCGGATCGGCCACCTCGGGGCCGCGGACCCAACCGCCGTAGAGCACGAGCCGGTCCACGCGGTCGGTATGCTCCGCCGCCCAGTGCGCGGCCACCGGCGCACCGAGTGAAATGCCGAGCAGGTCGAAACGCGCGGCGCCAGCCTCGCCGATGACCGCATCCAGCGTCTCCAACTCCAGCTGGATGGACGGCTCACGGTCGGTCGACCCGGAAAGGCCGCACCCAGGCTTGTCGTACCGGAGCAACGTGCGACCCCGGGCCAAGGACTCGTAAAACCCGCGCTCCGGCGGCAACGACCAACTCCGCTCCAGGTGGGTGAGCCACCCGGCTACGTACACGAGGAGTGGGCCGGCCCCGACGACTGCGTAGGCAATCTCCGTGCCGTCGCGGAGTTTCGTGGTGGCAATGCGTTGGTCCACGCCCACAGTGTGCACTCGCCATGTCTGAGTCGATGTGCCGACCGCCCGAGCGGTGGGTGCCCGGCGCACCTCGCCCTGGTATGCCTGACGGGTGAACATCACCTCCGCGACCCCGGACACCGCCCTGCTCGAGCTGCCCTTGCAGATTCCGCTCGCCCGCTGGCCTCAGGATCGCCTGGTCAGCCTGCCTCGCGGCATCTCCCGGCACACCGTGCGGTTCGTCCGTCTTGGCGAGGATGTCTATGCGGTCAAAGAGATCGATCAGCGCCTGGCCGTCAGGGAATACGGCTTGCTGCGTACGCTCGAACGCATCGATGCGCCGGCTGTCCAGCC
>DATCXD010000474.1:0-11327 GCA_036566005.1 Micromonosporaceae bacterium
GCGGCCCGCCACGCTCGCCACTCGTGCTGGTCATCGGCCCGACGACCGGTCTAGCCTGTGACGCGCGGGCTGGGCCGGCTCCCGGCGGCAATAGGTCTGGCGTTTCAGCGGCGCGCACGCGGTGACGGTGGCGGTGATCACGAAACTGATCAACCAACCGTTCATCTCGTGCTCCCGGTCTCGTGCGCGCAGGGTCGCGCCGGGAGGCGGTGCAGACAAGTGACCCCACGGCACGCCGACCGTACTACGACAAGCTGTGTAGTAGATGAGAGACCTTCGCCGCCCCGATCGGGCGTCCGATCACGTTTACAGGTCGGACTCCGGGGCCGCCAGCAGGTCGAGCAGCAGCCGCTCGTCATCGCCGGACAGCGAACCGACGAATCGGGTCAGTACGCCAGCACGATCGTCATCGGATTCCAGGAGACGACGCATCCGCATGGCGGTGACTTCCGCCGGATCGCGTACGGGCGAATAGATGTCGGCTCGACCACGGCGTTGCTTGGTCGCGAGGCCCTTGTCCGCGATACGCGAGAGCACGGTCATCACCGTCGTGTACGCGAGCCGGTCGCCCAGTGCCGACCGCACTTCGGCGGCTGTCATCGGCTCCGCCGCCGCCATCAGTGTCTCGATGACCTCGGCTTCCAGGCCGCCTGAGGGGCGTCGGGTACCGGAGGGGCGTCGGTTATCAGCCATCTGCCCTCCCGTCGTGCCGGAGTCCAGGTCGACCATCCGCTTGAGAGTCTAAGCGGATGGTCGTCGCGTGCTCCGCAAGGCACTCTCATCGGGTCGGGCGAGATCGTGTTCGAGCCGCTGCCCGCGGTGGGCGCCTGACGCTATGTGAACGATCAGATTTTGCGATAGCGCGACTGTGCGAAGCAGTAGATGCCGAAGGCGAAAAATCCGAGCGCGACGATCACCAGCAGCGCGGTGCCGAACGGCTGGCCGGCCAACGTCCGCAGCGCGCCGTCCAGGCCGCGGGAGCGGGCGGCCTGGTCGGAGATCGCGGCGTTGAACAGCAACGCGCCGACGATCGCGAAGGCCACGCCCTTGGCGATGTAACCGACCTGGCCGAGCCGGACGACCGTTTGCCGCACGGGGCGCCGCGCCGACGCCAAATTCAGCTTCGACTCGAAGGACCGCTTCGCACCGTAGATCAGCAAGCCGACACCGATCGCGAATACGATGACGCCCGCCAAGGCCACCAGCCATTGGCCGGCTGGATGGGCCAACATACCGGCGGTGGCATTCTCCTGCGACGACGAACCGGACGTCGCTGTGCCTTGGAGAACGCGGATGTCCGTCCACAACAGAAACGCGTACACCACGACGCGGGCCACAGACGCAATCCGTTCGAACGTGCGACGCCGCCCCTGGTAGTTCGTGTGGCCGACGGCGGCGACAAGGAGTTGCCAAAGCGCCATGGCCCCCAGGCCGACGGCGATGACGATCAGGAGTGCGTGACCGGCCGGCTGCTTGTCCAGCAACTGAAACGCGCCGACCTGGTCCGCCGCTGTTCCGGTGTGGTGTACGGCGACCTGCAAAGCGAGCCACGCGATCGCTAGGTGGAGGAGACCGTACCCGAGAAATCCGATCCGGGTCAGCGCTTCGAGCGCACCGCTGTGCGCGGTACGGCGAGCACCGCCGCGGACCGTGGCAGTTGTTGACATGCTTTTCGGTTCCCCTACAAGGCGTCAGGGAAACACTGTGGCGCTCACGCTCCGGCTGTTGGCCGCGTCGCCCTCGCAGTTGCCGCAGTGCGGGCCCGTCCGGCGCCTGACGTTTCGGTGTGTCAGGCGTGCTGGTCGCGACGGTAGAGCGTGGCCACCCGGGCGAAGAACGTATGAAGCTCGGCCATCGACGCCTGGAACGCGTCGTAGTTCAGCGCCTTCGTCACGTAAGCGTTGGCGTGATCCTGATAGCTACCCAGGACGTCATCCTCGGCCGACGACGTCGTCAGCACGATCACCGGGATCGTCAGCCACGGCGAATCCGGCGCCTTCAACGTCCGGAGGAGTTCGCGACCGCCCATGCGGGGCATGTTCAGGTCGAGCAAGATCAGGTCGGGCGTCGGCTCACCCGCGAACTGGTCCTGGCCGGTCAGATAGTGAAGCGCCTCCACGCCGTCGGCCACTCGGCGCAGGTCCGCCGGGTACGAATGACTATAGAAGAACTCCTCGACCAGTACGGCGTCGGCGGCATCGTCCTCGACGAGCAGCACCGTCAATGGTGGTGCGGCGAGTGCTGCAGCGGCCATCATTGCCTCCGGCGGCTCGAGGTGGCGAGGCCCATCTGGGCGGTGTCCGCAACACGGTACCCCTGCGGCGTCAGTGCGGGCGACGTCGCGCCGGCAATGCGTCGGGCGGCGTGTCGTTTCGGGCCAGTTCGTCCGGACCGATCGCGGCGAAGCCGGCAACCGCGGCGACGACCAGCGCCGCGATGCCGAACGCATGGGCGACCGATGCGTCGGCGATCGTGAGCAGGACGATGCCGATGAGCAGACCGGCGATCGCCACGCGCCCGGACCACGCCGGTCGCGGCGCGTCGGGTCCGGCGGTGGGCTCCTGCCGGCGGACCGCGGCCGGGTCGAAGCGACCCGCCAGACTGAGCCGGAACAGCAGGCCGAGGCTCGGAAAAAGGATGACGGCACCGAGCGCGATCGAAATGATGATGGCGATCATGGTGCTGTCGTCGGCCGCGGCGGCCGACAACGTGAGCCCGGGAAGTACGTACGGACGCTGGGCGGCCGCCCACCCGGACAGGAGGGCCGCGACCGCCAGCGCCGAGGCCGCCCGCGTAGCTCCGTAGCGACGCGTCCAGGTCAGTCCGAGCGAGGTGATGCCCGCTACCCCGGAAATGATGACGGCGGTCAGTCCCCAGCCCGTGGTGAGACCGTTGTAGATCCGGTGCGCGTCATGGTCCTCCACGATCAGGCCGGCGATCGCCAGCGCACCCGCGGCGACCCCGGCCATCAGGGCCCGACCGCGGAACGCATCGGCCAGGCGCGGCTCTTTCAGGCGGCGCGCATCGGCGGCGAGATGTACGGCGGCCAGAAACGCTCCGGTCACCACGGCGAGACATCCGGACAGGATCGACGTCGGATTTACCCAACTGGTGACCAGGTCGCCGGCGGCGTTTCCGACCGGTACGCGGCCGGACGCGATCGCGCCGATGACCGTGCCGAGCATGTACGGCGTGATGATGGAGGACACCGCGAACGTCATGTCGATGAGCCGGCGCTGTCGTGGCTCCATGGTCGCGTTCTGCAGCGTGTACGCCAATCCGCGGAACACGATCCCGATCGCGGCGACGTAGATGGGGATCGCGAGCGTGGAGAACACGGAGCCGAAAACCGTCGGATAACCGGTCCACAGGACGGTGATGACCAGGATCAGCCAGACGTGATTGGCTTCCCACACCGGCGCGTTGGCGTGGTGGGCGTGGTTGCGGATCTGCCGGCCCCGCTCGCCGCCGCCGGCGATCAACTGCCAGAATCCGGCACCGAAGTCGGCCCCGGCCAGCACCGTGTAGAGGATGAGACCGACGAGCACGATCACCATCGGCAGCGTCTGCAGGATCATGGGGCAGCCGGATCTTCCACCGGCGCGTCGGCCCGGCCGGTCGACGGGTCGGGCATCGGTATCTTGGCCAGTCGCCACAGGGTCCACGCGACACCCGCGATGAGAATCGCGTAGACCGCGGCCAGAATGCCGTATCCAACCGGGATGCCAGACGCACCGGTGACCGCGGCCGATGTCCGCATGACCCGGTAGACCACCCACGGCTGACGGCCGACCTCGGTCGTGGTCCAGCCGGCGATCAGCGCGATGTATGCCAACGGCCCGGCCACGGCGAGCCCGCGGTAGAACCACTTCGTTGCCGGCAATCGCTTATACCGCCAGCAGATGAACAGGAACACGAGGGAGAGTAGCGCCAGCAACGAACCGATGCCGACCATCGTCTGGAACGAGAACCGGACGACGTTGACCGGAGGTTGGTCGGCGATCGGCACCGCGTTGAGGCCCTGAACGACCGCGTTCGGGTTGTGAAATGCCAACAGCGACAACAGATCCGGGATTTTGATGCCGTAGCGCACCTGGCCGTTGGTGTACCAGCCGAGGACGTGTTCGGGTGCGCCACGGGTGGTGGCCCCGAGACCTTCGAAGGCCGCCAGTTTGATCGGTTGCGTTGTGGCGACCGTACGGGCATTCCAGTCGCCCACGAGGACCTGCAGCGGGGACGCGACCACGGCCGCGGCCAGTGGCACGGCCAGCGCGGTGCGTTCGTAGCGACCCCACCGTCCGCGCAGCCGGCCGATCGCGTACGCGCCGGCGACGACAAAGCCCGTCACCATGAACCCGGCCAGATACATGTGGACGAACTCATGCCAGAAGTACGTGTTGGCGAACAGCGCATGGAACGGATGAACGTCGACGACTCGACCGTTGCTCAACGCGAAGCCCTGCGGATGGTTCATCCAGCCGTTGACCGAGATGACCATAAACGATCCGATGACGCCGGCGGCCGCGATCGGGATGCCGGACAGGAAATGCGCCCGCGGCGACATTCGGTCCCAGCCGTAGACGTAGACGCCGATGAAGATCGCTTCGAGGAAGAACGAGAACCCCTCGATGGCGAATCCGAGCCCGAATACGCTACCGAAGGTGGCCGTGAAATTCGGCCAGAGCAGACCCATCTCAAAGCTCAGAATCGTGCCGGTCACCACGCCGGCCGCGAACAGCGCGACGAGCACCTTCGTCCAGCGCCGGGCGAGAACCCGGAAGACCTCATCTCCGGTACGCAGGTAGCGCCACTCCACGAACAGGATCAGCGCGGGAAAGGCGATGCCGAAGCAGACCAACGGGATATGGACGATAAACGACATAGCCTGCATCTGCCGGGCCTGAAGCAGATACTCCTGCAATCCCATCGGTCGAACCCTTCCCCCGGGGACGCATGTCGGCAGCCTCAGTCTGCCATGATCGCATCGGCCGATCGCCGTAGTCCCGCGCACAGCGGCTCGACGTCGTCGCGCGCTGAGGACCGTCAAGATCCGTGACCTTGCAGCAGTAGGTGCCCTATCCGTTCGAGATCAGGCACCTCTCGTTGCAAGATCACGGATCTTAACAGGCGCTGTCAAGATCACCCGCTGGTACGGCTGTGACGGCGTCACCGAGATCGGGCGGTCGCGGAGCGGCTGGATTCCGCATTTCGGCCGCGATGTGCAGGCCACCCGCGATCGGCGGCCGCTAACCCCGGATCCAGGGCAGCAATACGATGCCGGCGACGATCGCGGTGGCGATGAGACCATCCCAGCCAGTAGTGGCTCGCGGTGGCGACCACGACGGTGAAGGTGCACAGCAGATAGAGGAAGCCACCACCAACGCCAGCGGGTGCGTGTCGTGCGAATGAGGCGGACGCGGCCATCCTCGCCCTGACGGTAGAGGACGATTCGCGTCGGTAAGCCGGGGCCGGCTGCGATCGGATTTCGTCATTCCGCCGCGGGCCATCCCGCAACCTGACACACTCCTGCAGTCCCACGTCGGCCGCTAGGCCGCGGCTGGGCGAAAGCCTGTCGATTTAGCTGGGACTTGTTCGTCGTACGTGTGGATCGACCAAAACTGGCGGCACTCGCCGTTCGATAGACCAGAGGAGTTGTCATGGCAAAGTTCGTCTACGTCTACACCGGTGGTCAGATGGCCGCGACGCCGGAGGCTCAGGAGAGGGCGATGGAGGCCTGGGGCGCATGGTTCGGCAGCCTCGGTGGCTCGGTCTCCGACATCGGCAACCCGTTCGGGCGCTCGGCGACGGTGAGCGGCGGCGGCGTTTCCGATGTCGGTGCGTCAAAGGCGGCCGGATACTCCATCATCGACGCTTCCTCGCTCTCCGACGCGACGGCGAAGACGACCGGCTGCCCGGTGCTCGATGGTGGCGGCTCGGTCGACGTGTACGAAGTGATCCCGATGTAGGTGATGTCGATGTAGTGATGGCATATCCACCCGTGGGTAATGTGGCCGGACGGGGTGACGGCAGATTCGTCGCGGCCTATTGCTCCGCCGCGAAATCGGCCAAAAGCTCGGCGATGAGGCGGTGGGCATTGCGACCTCCCGCGGGATTGCGAGTTCGGTAGTACGGGAGTGCGATCATCACCAGGGACAGGGTCCAGCCGCGTGCGCGTGCCCAGGCATGCTCGTCGATCTCCACCGCATCGCGGAAGGCGCGCCGTGACTCACCGCTGAACAGGTACCAGGCCGCCAGCAGGTCAGCGGCAGGGTCGGCGGCACGTGCGGTGGCGAAGTCGATGACCGCGACGAGCCGACCGTCGGCCACCAGCACGTTGCCGGGCATGAGGTCGCCGTGGATCCATCTCGGCGGCCCGTCCCACGCGCCGACCGCGAGCGACGCCTCCCACGCTGTGAGCACGAGTCCGGTGTCGAATTCGTCCCGAAGCTCCTCGACCGCCGCGCGGAAGAGTCCGTCACGCGGTGCCAGTGGCGTGCCGCGGCAGACCGGGTCGTCCGGCGGGATCGGAGCTCCGGTCACGTCGATCTTCTGCAGACAGCGGACAAACTCGGCGAGCTCCCGTGCCGCGGCCGACGGGTCGGTGAGCTGATCCCGTTGGAAGGGCGTGCCCTCCAGCCAGCGGTAGAGGCCCCAAGTGAACGGGAACTCCTCGTTCGGCGATCCGATGGCCAACGGTTGGGGAACGGCCAACGGGAGCTGCGGGGCCAGGCGCGGCAACCACGTCAGGTCCTTCTCCACCTGACCTTGCGCGAAGGCGGCGCGCGGTAGGCGGACGGCCAGGTCCGCACCCACGCGAAAGGTCACGTTATCCGTGCCAGACGACGTGACCACCCGGACCGGCCGCCCGGCCCACCTCGGGAACTGTTCGGCCAGCAGGCGCGCCACCAGCGGCGCGTCGATGTCCACCTCATCATCGTGCAGTTTGGCGGCCTTGACCTCAGACACGGAAACGGAGCGTGCCACAGCCCCGGTTCCGCGTCCACTAACTTACGACCGGCATCACCGGAGCTCTTCAGTTGTCGCCAGCAGACGACGACGCTACCGAAGGTCAGGAAGGCCTGGGGTCACCAGACGAGGGGCATGAGGCGCTTGTGTGCGGCGGCGTACGCGCGATAGCGACCGTCCAGGGTCGCAATGAGCGCGCTCTCCTCGATGCGAATGCGCCGACCGACTGCGATCAGTGACAAGAACGTCATCGCGGCCGCTCCGACCCAGTTCCCGGACATCAAGCCGACCCCAATGGTCGCCAGCATGACGCCGGCATAGCCGGGGTGCCGTACGAACCGGTACGGACCGGACGAGACGACGGACCGGTCCGGGCTGACCTGAACGATGACGGTGAAGTACTGGCCGAGGGTGACGAGTGCCCATCCGCGGAGGATGACCCCGGCCACGAGGACCGCCGCGCCGGCGGCGAAGGCGACGCCGCTATATCGGATCGTGGCCGCGGTGCGTTCCCCAGGGGTCAGGCGGCCATCCGGTTCAACGCGCGACGCACCATGAACGCCTCGATGATCTGCCAGACGCCCAGCACGATCAGCCAGATTCCGACGAGGAGCGCCAGGGTGAAGATCGACGCGACCGGAGACACGATCACCACGACTCCAGCGATCGCGAGCAGGACGCCACCGAAGATCTGCCAGCCACGATGCGGTTCATAGGGGGCGGACGCCGCCGCGACGGCTCGCGTGATGCCCCGGATGAGCCAACCGAAGCCGATCCACAGCGCCAGGAGCAGGATCGACTCGAACACGCCGCGGAAGCACAGCAGGCCCAGCAAGATAGACAGCGCGCCGGTCACTACGGCAAGGACGCGCATGCCCGTCCGCTGCTCCGGCGCGAACGCCACGAGAATCTCCAAGAGTCCACTGACCAGAAGGTAAATGCCGAACAGGATGCCGACGACGCGCAGCGTACGGTCCGGCCAGACCACCACGATCACGCCGATCGCGATCGCAAGCAGGCCGAGCCCGATCGACCACATCCAGCCCTTGCGGCCGATGGCCTCCATCGGTGAGACGCCGGTCCAGTCGTCCACGGTCCGGGCACTACCACTTGTCGGGACACGATCGCTTTCCTGGGTACCGAGGTATTCGCTCATGTGGTTCGCACCCGCCCCTCCGACTTGCGCGGTCCCACGATCCGGCCGAGAGATCCGTTGTTGATCATCGTACTCGCGGCTCGGTCAGTTTGTGGCGATTTCGGATGATATCATCCGACATGTCGAGGCGCATCGGCGCGGCCGGTCGATTGGCGATAGGACCGTCAGCTGTCGGGGCCGGATCCGTGACGGATCAGGACGAGATGATCTTTGCCAGCTCGAGGATCTTGGCGGGCGGAAGGTACTGCTCGGTGACCGTCGCACCGAACGGTGACAGTGCATCCTCGATCGCGTTGGTGATCGCGGCGGGGGCGATGAGAAGGCCGCCCTCGCCGACGCCGCGGTAGAAGACCTCCTCGTTCGGCTCGTTCGCCAGATGTTCGATCTCGATCGTGGGTATCTCCGAGGCCGTCGGCAGCAGGTAGTCCATGAACGTGCCGGCCAGGTAGTTCGCTTCCTCGTCGTACGCGGACCATTCGTAGAGGACCTCGCCGATCCCCTGGGCCACACCGCCCCGGATCTGTCCTTCGACGATGGCCGGGTTGATCATGCGGCCACAGTCCTCGACGACGAGGTATCGCAGGAACCGCACCTGCCCGGTCTCCAGGTCGATCTCGACGTGGCAGAAATGTGTGCCGTCGGACCAGCTTCCGATGCCGCCGTCGTAGCTCGCTTCGGCTTCGAGCGACGCTTCGATCTCGCGGGGCAGATCCTCGGGCGATTGGTACGCGCGGTCCGCGACCTCGGCCAGGCTGACCCGGATCGAGGGGACGCCGGCCGGATATACGAAGCCTTCGTCGATGCGCAGGTCCTGCGGGCCGACCTCCAGCATCTCGCCGGCGATCGCGAGGACCTTCTCCTTGACCTGCCGCGTCGAATGCAGCACCGATCCGCTGGCCATGGTGGCGGCCCGGCTGCCACCCGTACCGAACATCGCGTACGGGCTGACGGCGGTATCGCCGTGGTAGACGTGCACGTCGCGGAGGGCGATCCCCATCTCGTCCGAGGCGATCTGAGCGAGCGTCGTCTCGTGCCCCTGCCCGTGCGGCGCCTGGCTCGTAAAGATCGACAGCGTTCCGTCCGGCTCGATCCGGGCCACCGATCGCTCGTCCCCACCGGCGCGGTTGACGGGACCGGGCGCGGCCTCCAGGAACGTCGCGAAACCGATGCCGACGCACCGGCCCTCCGCGCGCGCGGCCGCCTGTTCACGGCGCAGCCGCGGATAGTCGGCTAGCTCGAGGACGCGCTCCAGCGACTGGGCGCAGGAGTTGTCGAGCAGGGTGCGGCCGCTCAGCATCGACGCGCTGCCGTCGTTGGGCGCGAAATTCCGGAGCCGTACGTCGCCCGGATCCAACCCCAAGTGCCGCGCGACGACATCGATCATGCGTTCCCGCGCCCAGGTCTCGACCGCCCACGGCCCGCGATAGGCGCTGTACGTGCACTTGTTGCTGGCTACAACCGTCGACTTCATGGCGAAGCCAGCCAACGCGTACGGCCCGGGCATCATTGCTGCGACCATGCCGACGATGCCGCCACCGACGAACGGTACGGCCGGATAAGCGCCCTGGTCGAGCACGAGTTCGCCGCGCATCGCGAGAATCGTGCCGTCGCTCGTGACGGCGGCTTCGAGTTCCATCCGCTCTTCGCGCGCCTGGCCGGACGACTGCAGATGCTCGTTGCGATCTTCGATCCATTTCACCGGACGTCCGAGCCAGTAGGCGGCGGCGCACACGGCGATGTCCTCACGGTGGCAGGCGATCTTGAGGCCGAACGCGCCACCGATGTCACCGTTGATGGTGCGTGTCTGCTGCAGCGGAATGCCGAGGGCCTCGGCGATGTAGGCCTTCACGGTGTGGGGTGACTGGGTGCCGGTGTGGTAGACGAAGTCGCCCGTCTCCGGATTGAAGTCGCCGACGCCGCCACGTCCCTCCATCGGCATCTGGGCCACTCGGTGCTGGGAGAATGTCTGCCGTACGACGGCGTCGGCGCGCGCGAACGCCCCGTCGACGTCGCCATAGCTGCTGTCCATCTCGAACAGCACGTTGCTGTCGAGCGACTCGAAGATCTTCGGGCCGCCCGGATCCAGCGCCTGCTCGAACGTGGCGATCGCGTCGAGCGGCTCGTACTCGACGTCGATCAGGTCGCACGCGTCCTCCGCGACGTACCGGCTGTCGGCAACGACGATGGCGACCGGGTCTCCGACGAACCGCGCCTTGTCGACCGCGAGGGCAAGGATCGGTTCGAACTTATGGCCCTCCGGCACGACGAGCGGCACGACTCCGGACGTCTTGGCCGCGATGTCGGCACCTGTGTAGACGGCCGCGACACCGTCCAGCGCGAGGGCGGCTGACACGTCGATGCTCACGATGCGGGCGTGCGCGAGCGGACTGCGAACGAACGCGGCGTGCAGCATGCCGGGCAGCTTCACGTCGTCGACGTACCGGCCACGACCGGTGAGGATTCGCAGATCTTCGATTCGCAGCGTCGAACTGCCAACCGTACGGGTGCTCCCGACGGTTGCCGGCGCCGTCATCGGACGACCTCGGCGTTGGAACCCAGGCCGGCCCGAGCCGCTCGCTGCACGCCGTCGACGATCGACTGATAGCCGGTGCAGCGGCAGATGTTGCCGGACAGGGTGTGCCGGATCTCGTCCTCGGTCGGATCCGGATTCTCGCGCAGGAGTGCGAGGGCTGTCATCACGAACCCGGGCGTGCAGAAACCGCACTGGAACCCGTGGCTGTCCCGGAAGGACTGTTGCAGCGGAGACAGCTCCTCCGGCGTTCCGAGACCCTCGATCGTCTCGACGCTGGCGTCGGCCGCCTGGACGGCGAGCATGAGACACGACCGTACGGGCTCACCGTCGACCAGCACGGTGCAGGCGCCGCAAATGCCGTGTTCGCAACCGACGTGCGTGCCGGTCAACCCGAGTTCGTCGCGCAGGAAGTCGACCAGTGTGCGTCGAGTCTCGGTGGTGGAGTGGTGCTCGACCCCGTTGACCCGGATCGTCACATCTCGCGTCGTCATCGGTCTCCCTTCGCGCGGGCTAGCGCTTCCCGCAGCCCGCGCCGCACCAGTACGTCCACGAGGTGCTTGCGATAGGCCGCCGTACCGTGCAGGTCTGTTGTGGGGTTGACCGAGTCGGCGGCGGCGCGACCGGCGTCGGCAAAGGCCGCGTCGCTCGGCGCGGCTCCCAGCAGCGCGGCCT
>DATCXD010000508.1:0-4606 GCA_036566005.1 Micromonosporaceae bacterium
CGTACGGTCGCCGCTATGCCCCCGACGACCGGCGCCGCGATGTCGGCGACCACAGCCGTCCCGGCTCCCTTCGGCCCGGGTGCGCCGCCGATGCCCGCGTCGCCGATGCCTCCGTCGCCGATGCCCGCGTCGCAAAGGTCCATGCCCCCGGTGTCCGGCTCGATGCCGGCCGAGGCGATGCCGTTTGCACCGAGCGAGTCGCGGTCGCCGATCGGTGTGCCGCCATCGGCATTCATGGAGACGGCGATTGTCGCGGTCCCGCCGCTCAGTGCGGGCATTGCGGCGCGGGCCGGCCACGACCCGACCGGCCCACGCGAGACCAGGTACGCCAATCAGGTCCATTTCCCGACGACGCGCGCCATGATCATCGCCGTGTTGTCGGTGGTCGTCGCACTCATCGGCGTTCTGCCGGCGGCCCTGGTGCTGACCGAGAGTTCCGGGAACCCCGACTTCGCCGACATCGATCGGCTGAACGTGCCGAGCTGGGCCCGCGTCCATCCGGTTGACCACACAAGCGGCAACCGTTGGTGCTTGTCGGCCTGCCTGAAGAGCGAGCGTACGGTCTCGTCGACCCACACGGTGGCCCAGACCGCCAGCGCTTACACGACGGCTCTCCGCGCAGCGGGGTGGACGCCGGCGCCGGCGAACACCTGCCCGCCGGTCGTCAAGGGCACGACCCAGAGCTGCTGGGTGCTGGACCGGGATCAGATGAACCTGATGGTGACGGCGTCGGCCTGTGCCGGACCGCCGCCGCCGACGACGGAGCCCGGTCTGATCGATCCGACCACGCCGTCGACGCGCGCGTCGCCGCCCCCAGGCTGCGCACCGACCGAGGTCGGCCTCTCGGTGTTCGATCGCATCGATCTGCGTCCAGCGACACAGACTCGCAGGTGAACGTAAGAATCGGCGGCGGGTGCGGTGTCTGCGCCCAACTGTGCGGGGCGCGTCGTTTCTGTGATCACGTTACGTACGTCCCGACCGTGCCCTACTGTGACGGGACGGGTAGGGTCTGCTAGGTGTGACGCGTATCCGACCGGGTGCCCGATGCCCGGCTGAAAGGGGTTCACCGTGTCCGGTGGCGACATCGCCGCACTGATCGCGGCGGGTGCGTTCGCGATGCTCGTCCTCGTCGCGTGCGTGCCCATCTACCGGTTGCGCAAAACGGTCGACGCGGCCACGCTGGCGATCAATGACCTGAACGACCGTACGGCCCCCGTGCTCGGCAACGTCAACGCGACGGTCGAAAACGTCAACGCCGCGCTCGGCCAGGTCCACGTCACGCTCGACGGCGTGAACGCGCAACTCGAACGAGTGGACACGATCACCGCACACGCGGCCAACGTGAGCGCCAATGTCGCGAATCTGTCGGCCGTCGTCACGTCGGCCGCGGCCAACCCACTGGTGAAGGTCGCCTCGTTCGGGTACGGCCTTCGTCGCGCGGCGAGCCTGCGCCGCAAGGCGGACGACGAGAAGGAAGTGCGGGCCGAGTTGAAGGAACGACGCCGGCTCGGTCGCCGTAGCCGCGCCGCCGACCAGGAGGCGTAGCCGCGGTCGAGGCGCCCAGATCCGTCGCGTCCCGCGATCGCCGTGCCAGCCGTGCCAAACGTCCGGCGTGCGCGGCGCGGCGGTAAGTTGCATGCGGCTCCGGCGCGCCCGAACCGCGCCGATTCGACCCGTGCCGGCCGTATACGACGCGGCCCGGGCACGAGCACGAGGAGGTCACGATGAGACGATTGCTCTGGCTCGGGGTGGGACTCGCCGTCGGCGCGCTCGCCGTCCGGGCTGCCACGAAGCAGGCGCGGAAGCTCTCTCCGACCGGCCTCGCTGGCACCGCCCGCAAATCCGCTGGTGGACTTGCTGACTCGGTCCGTACCTTTGTGGAAGACGTCCGTGAGGGCATGGCCGACCGCGAAGCGCAGATCCAAGCGGCGCTGGTGGATCCAGACGCCATCCCCGGCCCGGCGGACGCGAGCATGAACGCCGACGTCGAGAGAGGCACGTACCGCTGATGAGAACCGCGGAGATAAAGCGACGGTTCCTGGCCCACTTCGAGGCGAACGGACACACGGTGGTGCCGAGCGCACCGCTGCCGGCCATTGATGACCCGAACCTGCTGTTCATCAACGCCGGCATGGTCCAGTTTGTCCCGTACTTCCTGGGCCAGCGGCCGGCGCCCTATCGCCGCGCGGCGAGCGTGCAGAAGTGCCTGCGGACACCGGACATCGACGAGGTCGGCAAGACCAGCCGGCACGGCACGTTCTTCCAGATGAACGGCAACTTCTCGTTTGGCGACTATTTCAAGGAAGAGGCGATCCGGCTCGCGTGGGACCTGTCCACGCGCTCGGTCGACGACGGCGGTTTCGGCCTCGATCCGGAACGCATCTGGGCGACGGTCTACCTGGACGACGACGAGGCGATCGACATCTGGCGGCGGACCGGCCTGCCGCTCGACCGCATCGTCCGTCGCGGCAAGACCGACAACTTCTGGTCGATGGGCATACCGGGCCCGTGCGGTCCGTGTTCGGAGATCTACTACGACCGCGGCCCGGCGTACGGACCGGAGGGCGGTCCC
The DNA here is from genome assembly GCA_036566005.1 of Micromonosporaceae bacterium. Taxonomy (GTDB): domain Bacteria; phylum Actinomycetota; class Actinomycetes; order Mycobacteriales; family Micromonosporaceae; genus DASQPR01. The sequence goes on from DATCXD010000508.1 coordinate 2,573, forward strand.
GCGGTCGACGAGGATCGCTTCCTGGAGTACTGGAACCTCGTGTTCATGCAGTACGACATGAGCGCGTTCCGGACGAAGGAAGACTTCGACATCGCCGGTGAGCTGCCGGCCAAGAATATCGACACCGGCATGGGTCTGGAGCGCGTAGCGGCGCTGCTGCAGGGCGTCGACAACATGTACGAGATCGACGAGGTCCGGCCGGTGCTGGATCGCGCGGCCAAGTTGACCGGCAAGCGGTACGGCGTGAGCCACTCGCACGTGGCGTCCGAGTCGGCGCCGGACGACGTACGACTCCGGGTGATCGCCGACCACGTACGCACGGCCCTCATGCTGATCAGTGACGGTGTGACGCCCGGCAATGACGGCCGCGGTTACGTGCTGCGCCGGATCCTGCGTCGCGCGATCCGGTCGATGCGGCTGCTCGGCTTCGAGGAGCCCGCGTTGCCGCGTCTGCTGCCGGTCGCCCGGGACTGCATGGCGCCGTCCTACCCGGAGGTCGCAGACGACTTCGGCCGGATCAGCCAGTACGCGTACGGCGAGGAGGAAGCGTTTCTCGCCACGCTCGGCAAGGGCACCACGATCCTCGACACCGCGATCGCGGACACCAAGACGGCGGGCAGCTCGACACTCGCCGGCGACAAGGCGTTCCAGCTGCACGACACGTACGGCTTCCCGATCGACCTGACTCTCGAGATCGCGGCCGAGGAGGGCCTCTCGGTCGACCGGGACGAGTTCCGGCGGCTGATGACCGAGCAGCGGACCCGGGCGAAGGCCGACGCGAAGGCGCGCAAGACCGGTCACACGGATCTGTCGGCGTACCGGGAGGTGCTCGACGCGGGCGGACCCGTCGAGTTCACCGGTTACGCCGAGGTCGAACGCGAGTCACGGGTGCGTGCGCTGCTGTCCGGTGGCAACGGGCTGGTGGAGGCCGGTCCGGGCGAGACGCTCGAACTTGTCCTCGACGCGACGCCGTTCTACGCGGAGGGCGGCGGTCAACAGCCGGACACCGGGGTCATCACCGTCGACGGCGGCCGCTTCGAGGTTTTCGACGTGCAGACGCCGATGCCCGGCGTCATCGTCCACCGCGGACGCGTCGTGTCGGGCGCGATCCGTCAGGGCGACAGCGGCTTCGCCGAGATCGACGTCTCGCGCCGGCGGGCGATTTCGCGCGCGCACACCGCGACGCACCTCGTGCACCAGACCATGCGCAACTTCCTCGGTGATTCGGCGACGCAGGCCGGCTCGCTCAATGCGCCCGGTCGGCTCCGGTTCGACTTCAACACACCGGGCGCGGTGCCGCCCTCGGTCCTGCGGGATGTGGAGCAGCAGGTCAACGAGGTGCTCATCGGTGACCTGGAGGTGCACGCGTTCGTCACGACGCAGGCCGAAGCGCGGCGGCTCGGTGCGATGGCGCTGTTCGGCGAGAAGTACGGCGAGCGGGTCCGCGTCGTCGAGGTCGGCGACTATGCGCGCGAGCTGTGCGGCGGCACGCACGTGTCGCGGTCCGGCCAGCTTGGACTCGTGAAGATCCTGCACGAGGCGTCGATCGGTTCCGGCGTCCGCCGGATCGAGGCGCTGGTCGGCACCGACGCGCTCGACTTCCTCGCGCGCGAGCACATTCTCGTGTCGCGGCTGGCCGAGCTCTACCGGGTGCCCGTCGACCAGGTCGCCGACCGGGTCGAGTCGACCGTGTCGGCCCTGCGGGACGCCGAGAAGGAGTTGGAGAAGCTGCGGGCGCAACTCGTGCTCGGTGGGGCCGCCGCGTTCGCCGACGCGGCCCGGGATCTGGGCGGCGTCGCGTACGTAGGAATCCAGGCTCCGGAGGGCGCGGCCGGCAACGACGTACGCACGCTCGCGCAGGAGATCCGGGGCCGGATCCCGGCCACCCGGCCGGCTGTAGTAGCGGTCGCGGCCACCTCCGGCGGAAAGTCGTCGCTGGTCGTCACCGTCAACGGCGCCGGTCGCGACCGTGGCCTGTCCGGATCGGACCTCGTCAGGGGCGCGCTAGCCGGCCGCGGCGGTGGCAACGCCGAG
>DATCXD010000512.1:0-2300 GCA_036566005.1 Micromonosporaceae bacterium
GGCCGTGGGCGGTCGCGCGGTTCCAGTCGGACGCGGCGGCGACACGCGCTCGCGAAGCGGTCGACCAGATCCGCGGCTGGCTGGTTGAGCTCCACCAACGGGCGGGTGCAGTCGCGGCGGCGCTCGGCTTCGCCGATCCGCGAACGCCGGCCGAGGCCAACGCCATGGTCGCGATTTGTGCCCGCACCGCCTCGCTCGCGGCCCGATGGCGCCCGGAAATCTATGACCAGGATCTGCCCCGGCTGATCGCTGCGGCCTACCGACACGCGGACGCCAAACTCGACGGCGGTGACTCGCTTAGCTGGTGGCAGCGTTGGCGCCTGCGCCGGCAGGCCACGGCGCTGCGCTTCGGCGGCCGCGGTGGTGATCTCGCCACGGAGTTGCGGGAAGTCGCGGCGGTTGCGGCCGAGTGGTGGCGCATTTTCCGGGTACGACCGCCCGCACAGCCCGATCTCGGCGGCGTGATCTCGGCGAACGACACGACGCAGGCGCTGCTGGTGGAACTCGGTGGCCTGCTGGCCGCCGGTGATCTCGCATCGCGCGACTGGGCCGCTCTGGCGCAGATGATGGCCGAGTTGTCGAGCGACCCGAATGGTGCGCATGTCGTCGCTCGGATGAACCGCCTCCACGGAGAACTTCGCGCCGTCGGGCTCGGCGACCTGCTCGGCTGGCTCGCCCGGGTCGCGCCGACATGGCCGGCCGACCGTCGCCCGCGCCTCGTGGTCGAGGCGTTCGACGCCGTATGGCTTCGGGCGATCCACGATCGGATGGTGTTGGGCGACCCGCACCTGGCGTCGTTCGACGGTGCGGCCCACGGCGCGGTGGCGGACGATTTCATCGCCACCGATCACGTGCACGCCGAGGCGAACCGGCAGCGCGCTCGCCGCCGCGTGGCCGAGCGGCTGACCGATGTCCGTACCCGTCATATGGAGCAGGACCTCTATCTCAGCCGCGAGTTGTCCAAGAAGCGCCGGTTGAAACCACTGCGCGACCTGGTGCGGTCGGCGCCGGACGTGCTGCTCGCGGCGAAGCCGTGCTGGGCGATGTCGCCGCTGCTCGTGTCGCAGCTGCTGCCGGCCGAGCAGCTCTTCGACGTTGTCATCTTCGACGAGGCGAGCCAGGTGCAGCCGGCCGAGGCGATTCCGTCGGTCGCCCGGGCGCGCACCGCGGTGATCGCGGGCGATTCCAAGCAGTTGCCGCCGACGGCGTTCTTCGAGGCCGCGGTGGACACCGAGGCGGACGTCGAGCGCGACCTGCTGACCCAGGATGCCGAGTCGGTGTTGGACGCATTCAACCGTGCGCTCGGCCGGACCCTGGCGCACGAGTATTACCTGGGCTGGCACTACCGAAGCCAGGATGCGCGGCTGATCGCACCGTCGAACGCGTTCTTCTACGACAACCGGATGGTCACCTTCCCCGGCACGGCAGTGGCATCGCCGATCGAGTTCGTGCTCGTCGACGGCGCGCAGTCGAAGGACGGCTCGTCGCCGCAGGAGGTGCGCCGGGTGGTCGACCTGATGATCGGCCACGCCCGGCGACGGCCGGGCGAGTCGCTCGGAGTGATCACGATGGGAATCACGCACGCGAACCGGATCGAAGAGGCACTGAACATCCGGCTGCGCACCGAGCCCGACGCGCGGGAATGGTTCGACCGCGCCGGGCCGGAGCCCTACTTCATCAAGAATCTCGAACGGGTGCAGGGCGACGAGCGGGACGCGATCATCCTCGCGATCGGGTACGGCAAGAGTCGCGGCCGGATGATGCACCGGTTCGGGCCGCTGAACGTTGCCGGCGGCGAGCGTCGGCTGAACGTCGCGATCACCCGGGCCAAGCGGCATATGACCGTGGTCGCCGGCTTTCATCCCGACGATCTCGATTCGTCGAAGCTCGCGGCCGACGGCGCGCGGCGGTTGGGCGACTTCCTGCGCTACGCGGCCGGCGACGCGTTGCTGCCGGCGGCGACCGTTCGGGACACGGCGGCCCTGAATCCGTTCGAGATCAATGTGCGTGACCGCCTGCGCGCCGTCGGCATCGACGTGCAGTGTCAGCTCGGTGTGGCCGGCTACTTCATCGATTTCGCCGCGAAGCACCCGACGAAGCCCGGCCGCATGGTGCTCGCGATCGAGGCGGACGGGGCCGCCTATCACTCGGCGCCGACCACTCGATCGCGGGACCGGCTTCGTCAGGAACAGCTGGAGCGGCTGGGCTGGCGCTTCCACCGGACGTGGTCGACCGACTGGTTCCGCAACCCCGACCGGGAGATCGCCCGGATCCGGGCCGCGTACGAGGCGGCCGTCTAC